>JAQUQI010000014.1:41564-42933 GCA_028716165.1 Candidatus Omnitrophota bacterium | reverse complement strand
CACTCTTTAAACTTATGGATCTTTGGTATCATAAAGCACCTTAACATAACAATACCAGAGGATATGTCTAAAGACTCAATTCAATCTGAACTTAAATACGAAAGTGCACAATTATCTTGACACTACTAGCTTATATATACTCTTGCCATAAACGTTTTATTATTATAATATACTGTATATGGACAATGCCATACTAAATCTTTACAAAAAATGCCGGTTGTGTCCGAGAAAATGCCTTGTTGATAGAACAGCCGGGAATACAGGATTTTGCGGCGCGCAAGAGCAAATTACGATCGCCTCGCATATGGCGCATCGCTTTGAAGAACCCGCCATAAGCGGCAATAGGGGTTCAGGCGCTATATTTTTCAGTTATTGCACGGGGCGGTGTTGTTATTGTCAAAATTTTAGTTACAGCCGGGGCCAGCGCGGCCAAAAAACCTCAATAGAAAAGCTTGCTGATATAATGCTAAGGTTGCAAGAAAAACAATGCCATAATATCAATCTTGTATCGCCGACACACTATGTCCCGTCTATAATATCGGCTATAGATATGGCCAGAAGAAAAAATCTGCGCATACCCATATTATATAACTCAAGCGGATATGAAAGCGCTGAAACAATTGATCTCTTAAAAGGCTATGTGGATATATATATGCCTGATTTAAAATATTCAAACGATGCCCTGGCGAAAGAACATTGCGGCTTTATTGAATATAGCAGGCACAATATAGCGGCCCTTAAGAAAATGAATGAACAGGTAGGAAATCTGATAATAGACAAAAACGGGATCGCGTTAAAAGGCCTATTAATACGCCATCTTATACTGCCAGGCCAGATAGAAAATACGAAACGCTCGCTTGAGCTTATTGCAGAAAATCTCGGTACCGATACCCATATCAGCCTTATGAGTCAATACTCTCCCACGCCTAATGTAAAATCCGACCCTGGGCTTGGAAGACGGATTTCAATCATAGAGTACCAAAAAGCGCAAACATATATGATGAAAATGGGTTTCAAAAACGGCTGGACACAGAACTTTTTTAAAAAATAACCAAAAAAAACCTGTAAAACTTACCGCGCAGACCCGGTACGCCGGCCATACCGCAGGCGCCAATTTCAAAAAAACAAAAAAGAACAGTAAGGCTTGACTATGGTGGGCGATAGTGGATTCGAACCACTGGCCTCTACAATGTGAATGTAGCGTTCTAACCAGCTGAACTAATCGCCCTAAAGGCGCCGAATTAACATGCTTAAAAACTTTAGCGTATCAATTATTTAAAACCCGGTCGGAATAATACACGGAGATTTTACCGGAGTCGCATTTTATTGCAGGGCTCTCTTCGAGTCCTAAAAATGGTGGGCCCGGTAG
>JAQUQI010000014.1:0-41464 GCA_028716165.1 Candidatus Omnitrophota bacterium | reverse complement strand
GACTCGGCGCCCTTCACTCACTTCGTTCGTTTCGGGTCGGCCATTCGCCCTTAAAATGCTCCTCTTGGTCGCATTTTATTGCAGGGCTCTCTTCGAGTCCTAAAAATGGTGGGCCCGGTAGGACTCGGCGCCCTTCACTCACTTCGTTCGTTTCGGGTCGGCCATTCGCCCTTAAAATGCTCCTCTTGGTCGCATTTTATTGCAGGGCTCTCTTCGAGTCCTAAAAATGGTGGGCCCGGTAGGACTCGAACCTACGACCAATTGATTATGAGTCAACTGCGCTAACCAACTGCGCTACGGGCCCAAAAGACATTCAGTTTGGGAATTATAGCATAATGCCAATTTCCTTGCAAGAAAAAATTAGGCCAGGCATTGGGCAATCTACGAATATATCGGCATTATAACTGTTAATTATTGCGGTAAGAAACACCGCGCCGGTTTAAAACGCCTGGGATAACAGTTGACGCCATTTTTTAACCCAGCCGTCATTGTGCCCGCAATCGTCCACAATAGTAACCGTTTCGCATTTACTATCCCCTGCCGCGCGGGCAAACCCTTCTATAACACTTATCGGCACAACGCTGTCTCCGGCTCCGGCAAAATGGCATTGAGGTATTTTGGAGATTTTTCCCGCATAATCCGCCGGGTTGAGTGAGCCTTCCAGCTGGCTGACCTTATGATAACGGTTAACTGCCTCATGGTCAAGATTACCGGCAATCGTTATCAAGCCGGACACATCATCTCTTTTGGCGGCAATCAATACAGCCACAGCGGCACCGCCTGAATATCCTATGAGCAAAACATCGCTTGCCCCTGATTGCATTTTTAAAACATCTATCGCTTCATTCATTGAATCTATAACCTCCTGTGAAAAACGCGCCTGCGACCAATATCTATCATGATAATTCCTCTCTTCTTTTTCAGATATATACTGGCATGGCCGGGCAAGATACGCCGTGTTTTTATGCGGATCAATTGCCGCTAATTTTAAGACAAGAGGCTGGGACGGAGTAGGATTACCTGAAACAAACCTTCTGGAACTAAACGCGAACCCGTCCCCTTCTATATATACCCTTAATAAACTGGACGCTTCGTCAAATCTGGTATATGCCGTAAGGCAAAAAAAAGATGTCGCAAGTCTTTGTTTTTTAAAACCGGAATCAACAGCCGTTTTATCCGCCGCTTCCAAGCCGCTGGTAAGATACGAGATTGAATATGCCGGCAAAGGCTTCCATAATGCGAACACAAGAAATACCGCGAAAGCTCTTGCCAAGACGGTAACAAAACTTTTTATCCGGGCATTATTATACGCAATCCGTCTAAACCAAAAGGAAAAATGTTCCATTATATTATCCAGCCTCCGCCAATAACAGAGTTATTCTTATAAAAAACAGCCGCCTGGCCGGGGGTTGGCGCGCTCTGCGGCCTGTTAAAATATACCAAAGCGCCGCCGTCTTGCTGGATTTTCAAAACCGCGCGGGTTTTTGCATGCTTATACCTGATCTTGACATATACGCGATGATCTTTTTTAAGTTCTGCGGACGGCATATTATAAATAGTATTTTTAACTCGCAGGGACCCTTTCATGGTATCACCATAATCTCCTACGGTTATATCTCCTGTCTTATGGTCTATATCAGTCACATAAACAGGGCTTCCGTAAGCTATGCCCAAACCCCGCCTTTGGCCTATAGTAAAAAAACAAGTGCCTTCATGTGATAAAAGCCTTCTGCCAAGCCGGTCTTTAACAATGCCTTTTACTATCGCGCCGCCAAGCCGTTCCCGGAGAAAACGTTTGAGATCATTATCCTGCACAAAACATATTTCCTGCGATTCACCATCGGGCAAAAAACTCAATCCAATCCGTCTGGCAATATAATAAATATCGTTTTTTTTATAATCCCCTACTGGTAATATAAGCCGGGAAAGCGTGTCCTGGCCCAGGCAGAACAGCACATATGACTGGTCTTTGGCCTTATCTCTTGCCTCTTTGATAAAAAACCTGCCGCGTATCAGGCTATAATAGCATCTGGCATAATGGCCGGTGGCGATATAATCAGCGTTAAATCTTCTGGCCTGTTCAATTAATACCGGAAATTTTACCTCCTTATTGCACACAATGCAGGGATTAGGGGTCTGGCCCTGCCTATAGCTGTCTACAAAACTTTCTATCACATCTTCTTTAAATTTTTTTGAGTAATCCACAAAATAATGGGGAACACCGATTTTTGCACATACCTCTTTCGCGCGAGAACAATTGTCCGAAAAAACAGGTAAACCATCCTGCCCTTTCCGGGCGCTTAAAAAGCCCATTGTAATACCTATCACAGAAAAACCTCGTCTGCGCAAAAGGTATGCCGCAACGGATGAATCAACACCGCCGCTCATGGCTAAAACAACCGTCTTATTTCTCATGTTTAAACCGAATCAGGATCAAAAAAGATGCCTTTTAGGCAAAGATTGGATTATTACGCCTTCGCGAAATGATTATAGAGATATTGGATATTGATTATACAGGCGCCTTGCGGCAGGCAATCGTCTGCCGTAAAGCGCCTGTATAATTTATATCATTTTACCAAAGTACATGCCATAACAAATCCGACAAACGATGTAGCAACCATAGACATAAGCTTTATAAGGATATTTAATGCCGGCCCCGCGGTATCCTTGAACGGATCGCCTACGGTATCGCCTGCTACGGCCGCCTTATGAGCAAAACTGCCTTTACCGCCGTGGTTTCCTTCTTCAATATATTTCTTTGCATTATCCCAAGCCCCTCCGGCATTTGCCATCATCACTGCCAAGACAAACCCCGACACAAGGGCGCCTACCAAAAGGCCTATGCCGGCCTCAAGGCCCACAAATATTCCAACCAACACAGGAGCAATTATAGCCAGTAAAGACGGTAGTATCATTTCTTTTTGGGCGGCAGTGGTGGCAATTCCTACGCATGAGGCATAATCTGCCTTTGCCTTGCCCTCCATAAGGCCTTTTATCTCTTTAAATTGGCGCCTGACTTCAACGACAATTTGACCAGCCGCTTTACCCACTGATTTCAACAGCATTGAACAAAATACAAAAGGCAGCATGCCTCCTATGAAAAGGCCGACTATAAGCCTTGGATTAAGCAGGGAAAGATCTTTCATTCCTCCTCCAAGAAAAACTACCTGATCCCTGTAAGCTGCGATAAGAGCCAGCGCGGTAAGCGCGGCAGAGCCTATGGCAAAACCTTTGCCTGTCGCGGCAGTGGTATTTCCCAGAGAATCAAGAGCATCCGTCCTCTTCCTTACCTCGGAACCCAATCCGGACATTTCCGCGTTTCCACCGGCATTGTCAGCAACAGGCCCATAAGCATCGGTAGCAAGAGTAATACCCAGAGTTGAAAGCATGCCGACCGCCGATATGCCCACGCCATATAACCCCATACTTGAATTGGATGCTCCTCCGGCAAAATAAAATGCCGCCAATACGGCCGCGCCGACTACAATAACGGGCAGCGCCGTAGAGAGCATACCTACAGACATGCCGAAAATAACAGCTGTTGCCGGGCCCGTCTCCGCGCTTTGGGCGACCTGTCTGGTCGGGCTATAACGCGCGGACGTATAATATTCTGTTGAAACCCCTATTACAATCCCGCAGAATAAACCCGCAAGCATAGCATAATATATACCTATATACTGCATGCCAAGGACATGTTTGATTATAAAAAAAGACAAGACCACGATAAGTCCGGCGGAGACTATCACGCCTTTTCTTAAAGCCATAAGCAAAGCGCCTTGCGAGGCATTTTCTCTGCTATTTACAAAAAACGATCCAACTATAGAGCACAATATTCCGATACCGGCAATTATCATAGGCGCTATCACGCCATTAATGCCAAGCCCCGCTGAAACAGCCAAAGCCGATGATGCCACAATAGCCCCGACATAAGACTCATAAAGATCAGCTCCCATGCCGGCAACATCTCCGACATTATCACCAACATTATCAGCAATAACGGCGGGATTGCGCGGGTCATCTTCAGGTATGCCTGCTTCAACCTTTCCTACAAGATCAGCTCCCACATCGGCCGCCTTTGTATATATACCTCCTCCTACCCTTGCAAAAAGGGCCTGCAGGCTTGCTCCCAAAGAACGCATCAAAAGTATGCTTGTTACAATAAAGATCTTATCATATCCTACCGGTGCCGGATTATTTGAATAATACCAATCTAATATGTAAAACCACGCAACCAAGTCCAGAAGGCCTAAGCCTACTACAACAAGGCCTAAAACCGTTCCGGCGTTAAAGGCAACCCGCAGGCCCCCATTCAAGCTTGTCTTCGCGGCAAACGCGGTCCTCGCGGAAGCATTGGTAGCCATTTTCATTCCTATATAACCGGACAAGGCGGAAAAAAATCCGCCTGTGAGAAATGCGAAAGGGACAAATATCACAAGATACCCGCAATGTACAAAATATAATAGCAGTAAAAAAACAAACAAAAAAATAATGCCTACCACGGAATACTGTCTTTTGATATAAGCCTGGGCGCCTTCTCTGACAGCGCAGGCTATCTCTTTCATTTTGTCGGTGCCTTCATCCATCTTCATAATCCTAGCCCCTAAGAAGCACGAGAACGCAAGCGCAAGCAACGAGCTCAAAGGTGCCAGTACAAGTAATGGCGACATTCTTTTTCTCCTTTTTTTAAGGTTTAAAAAAATTCCCCACAAACATATAGATGCCGCGGGGGCGCGTCAATCGGATAATTATACAACACGAAAATTCAATTAACAAGAGAAATTTAAAAAATCAAGCCTTAAAAATTACTTTTTATCGTTATCACTTCAATGCCGGGATACAAGGACAGCAGTTTCTTTCTAGTTTCTTCTCCTCCGATAAAAATAGCCGTGGCAAGAGAGTCAGCCAAAAAACAAGAATCAGCTATAACCGTTACAGAACTATATTCGCCGTTAGAAGGATAGCCTGTCCTCGGGTCTATCAGGTGGCTATAGCACTTTCCTTCATACATAAAAAACTGCTCATACCCGCCTGATGTCGCGGCCGCCTTATCGGATAGAGATATGACCTCACAAATATTTTTTTTATCATAAGGGTCTCTTATGCCGACACGCCAGGGTGAGAAAAGGTTTTTTTTACCTAAGCAAAAGATGTCGCCTCCGGCATTTATCATCGCGGACTTGATGCCGGAGATCTTTATCTGGCTTACAGCCTTATCTACCGCATATCCCTTGGCAACAGCTCCAAGGTCTATGCTCATGCCCTTCTTCTTAAAAAATACCTCTTGGCTCTCCGGATTCAGCGCAAGGTTACCGGGACCGGTTAAAACAAGGTTGTCTCTTATATCCTTGGCATCCGGCATTATCTTATTATGTATGCACAGTTTCCACAGTTTGGCGACAGGAGCTATCGTAATATCAAAAACCCCGTCGCTCTCGCGGTTCAGCCTGTCGGAATGGTATATCATGGCAAAAAGCTCTTTGTCCGCGTGAAAAGGACCAACACAAGCAGACCTGTTGAGATTGCTTAATTGGCTTCCAGTATCATACATATCGGCAATCTGCTCAACGCTGTCAATGGCGAGAAAAGCACTATCAAAAACAGGCCCAAAATCATTCCAAACAAAACCGGTCAATACAATGTCAACAAAGGTCCCCATCTTGAATCTGGTACGGGTCTCTGTCTTAAGGCACAAGGTAACTGTTATAGCCAGGCATATAACAATAAAAACCGATTTATATAAAATATTTTTAACGCTCATTTATGTTATTAATCCAAAACTCGGGGCTCATATCTTTGATAAAAGCGGCTCTAAGTCAACGTGTTCGGCAACCAGGCGTTCTATCATTGCGATCTTATCTTTCTCGCCGGGATGTATTTTTACTATCATATTATCAATCTTCGTTACTATCTCAAACGTGTCTTCCTGCACAAGCAGAGCGGGTATTTTGCTCTCCTCAAGCTTGCCCCTTATTTTTCTATTAGGCATCAGCCCGCATGTTATGATAAAACCCGCCAATATATCCTGTTGAGGCTTTCTTCTGCGGTTCTCTCTTAATAGCGCCTTTATTAGGTCGTCCCTGTCGCCTGATGTAATCACAAGGCTCCTTTCGCCCATCTGCCTTAAAACATTGCCCGGTAAACCCGCAGCAACTACAAATTTGTTTATGGCCTTAAGCATGTTCTCGGCCGAACCGCTTATAAACCTGCCTTTCAGCTCATCAGCCACATGTTCCATTGCGGGTGTGTCAAGCACCTTAAGATACGGTATCACGCCAAGAACATTAACGCCTTGGCGCTGAAAACCTTTTCGGACAAGGCTGTCTATCTTCTTGTATTTTGTGTCCTGGACCTTGTTTATTATAACGCCGGCTACTTCAACGCCCGCCTGCTTAAAAAGAGGCAACGAAAGCATAATCTCGTCTATCGGCCTGCCTATCCCGCCGCCGGACACTATGACTACCTTGGAGTTAAGCATCTTGGCGACAACGGCATTAGACATATCAAAAACCGAACCAACGCCCGCGTGGCCGGTACCCTCTATTACGACCAGATCGCTTCCTTCGGATATTTTCTTAAAGGCATTTTTTACCTGTAACTCCAGAGGCTTATGGTCAGGATTATCTATGTATTTCTGGGTAAAACCTTTTTCTATCGCCACAGGCGACATATCCTTCAAATTTGATTTTATACCGAATATCTCCTCTATCAGATATGAATCTTCATCTATATTGTAACCTTGTTCAACAAGATACCGCTGGCCGATTGGTTTTATAAAACTGACATTATTAAATTTCTTCTTAAATAATGCCATCAGACCCAGCGAAAGCGTGGTCTTGCCGTCATTCTGCCGGGTGGCTGCTATAAATATTCTTTTAGGCATGATTTGAAATCCAAAAAAAACCGGTTTTTTTAGACAACTTGCACGCAAGGCCTGTTTTCGCGCGGACAGAATAAATATTTATTTCAAAACCCGGTACGCGCGCAAGAGGCCTAAAACTCCAAAAGCCCGGCCCTGAAGGCCTTAATGTAATTCATTGAATATTCGTCTTTTCCGAGTATGGCATCCTGGGCAATAGAAAAAACCTGCTTTGGCATGTCCTTACCTGACAATAATGCGCCTGTCTGCTTCTGTGTGGGATCCAGTATAGCTGCGTCTATACCGGCATCTATGGCAAGCCTGATAAATACCGCGTTAAGAATATCACGCCTGGGCAGGCCGAATGAAATATTGCTTAAACCGCCTATGCAGCTTATGCCTTTGCCTTTTAATATTTTAACCGCCTCTAAAAAACAGCGCGCCTGGCCGGGCTCTGTGCTAACGGGCTTGACAAGCGGATCTATAAAAACATCCCGCCTGTCTACCCCCTGTAAAGCCGCGTATTTTATTATCTCCTCTGCCACAGAAACCCTGCCCTCAACGTCATCGGGTATACCGTCGTCATTTATGGAAAGCGCTATAATAAAGCATTGCCTGCAGGACATAAAACTTTTCATAAAACCAATCCTGGATTTTTCACCGGTAATAGAATTGACAAAAGGCCTTTTCGCGCATAAGCCTATAGCCTCTTTCACGATACCAGGGTCAGGGCTGTCAATACTTAAACCGCACCCAAATTTCTCTTGCACATTTTCCAGCAGCCAGATAAGATCATCTTTTTCTTTCGCGATAGAAGCGGCCGTATTTATGTCAATATATTGGGCTCCGGACAACAATTGGCTTCCTGCCTCTTCCAACAATACGTCAAGCCTTTTTCCGGCTATGGCTTCTTTTATGTGCCTGCGGGTTGAATTAATCTTTTCGCCTATTATTATCATATACCCGCTTGTTCCTTATAGCTGTCTTCTATAGCCTTTATAATGCAGACTATCGTGTCATTTACCGGGGTTTTTATACCGGCGTTTTTCGCGTATCTTGATATGGCGCCGTTTATAAAATCTATTTCCGTGCGTTTTTTGTTAAGCACATCCTGAAGCATGCTTGAAATATTATCGGCGGTAGACTGGCACACGGATTCAACCTTAGCCAGCGGGTCATCAAATATAAGCTTTATCTTATTTTTCTTGGCCACTTTTACGGCCTCAATAACCAGTTGACGCATCAACTCTTTTATGCCTTCGCGCTTAAGGATTACGCCGTTGGGAACCCGGCATATTGCCGACAAAGGGTTAATACCGGCGTTTATGATAAGCTTGCTCCATAAGGCATTGCCTATATCTTTGGAAGTTTTTGTCATGATACCGGCATCATTTAAGGCATTTGATATGTGGCGGACGTCCCTGAAAAGCTTTCCGTCAAGCTTGCCTATCACCGTGTCCCCTTTGCCGGTGTGTTTTACTCTGCCGTCAGAGATCAGGGTAGCTCCATGTGATGTTATAGCGCAGACAGTCCTGTCCTGCCCCACCATGTCCGATACAAGCTGTAGGTTCCCAATACCGTTCTGCAATGACATCACATTTGTCTCGCCGGAAAGCAAAGGCTTGATTGAGGCAAGCGCGGATTCGGTATCATATGATTTGGTTGCTATAACAACCAGCTCTGACTGCCCTATCAGCTTGGCATCAGCTGTTATATTAACGCTTTGCTTTGCGGCTGTCACGCCTTCTATGGTAATTCCCGATTCTTTAATCTTTTTAGCCCGCTGGGGATGTTTATCCAGCAACCAGACATCATGCCTGCCTTTCTGCCTGGAAAGCAAGCCTGCCAACAAACACCCTATCGCCCCGGGGCCTACTATCGCTATTTTCATATACTGCCTTTGTTGTCTTCCGGATAAAAATTAACCTTCTGCTGTTTCAACCGCCGCATTAGCCTTTGCTCTTGGACTGGCGCAATTTAAGCGCCTCTTCCGGGTTCATGGTATACATATGTTCTCTATCGGGAAAAACGCGGCGCTTGACTTCGTCTTTATAATTCCTTGCCGCATTCTCTATCTGCGAATATATATCGGCATATTGTTTTACGAATTTAGGTTTACGCGGCCTTGTGATGCCGAGCATATCATAGGAAACAAGCGCCTGCCCGTCACAATAAGGCCCGGCGCCAATACCGATAGTAGGTATATCAACGGTCTCGGTAATAATTTTTGCCAACACGTCAGGCACGCATTCAAGCACAAGGCTGAAAACACCCAGACCGCTTAAAACCACGGCCTGTTCAATAATTTTATTCGCGGCGTCAACGTCCTTTCCCTGGACTTTCAAGCCGCCGAGTTCATCCGCCGTCTGGGGCGTAAGGCCTATATGCCCCATAACAGCAATGCCTGAATCCAATATATCCCGGACAACTTCAGGGCAGTATTTAAACCACTCAACTTTGACCGCGCCGCAGCCTGCCTCGTTAATAAATCTTTTGGCATTGGCGGCGGCCTTTGATATGTCCTTTTGATAGGACTCAAAGGGCATATCCCCTACAAGGAGGCTTTTTCTTACCGCCCGGGAGACGGCCTTGGCATGATGTATCATCTCATCCATCGTCATATACTTTGTAGACTCCAGCCCCAGCTCGGTATTGGCAACGCTGTCGCCCACGAGGATTATATCTATTCCCACATCATCAAATATCCTGGCCATCGGATACCCGTAAGCCGTCAGAAGAGTTATAGGCTCTGATCTGGCCTTCATTTGTTTTATCACATCAGGCATAATCATGTTCATATCACATTCAGGAAACTTTTTACTATTCCCGGGTCAAATTCTATACCGCTTTTTTTCTCAATTTCTTTTTTGGCATCATCCCTGCTCATTCCCTTGCGATATGGCCTATCCGTCGTCATGGCATCATAGGCATCGCAAATCTTTATTATCCTTGCCGACAGGGGTATCTCTTCGCCTTTGAGCCCGTCCGGATAACCGGTGCCGTCATAGAGCTCCTGATGATAGCGCACTAAATCTGATAGGGCCGACATGCTTCTTATCGGTTTTATTATATTTACGCCGATTATCACATGTTGTCTCATCTCTTTCTGTTCCTCTTCATTCAACGGGCCTTGTTTTTTCAGAACCTCATCCCTTACCCCTATCTTTCCCACATCGTGTAATACAGCTCCGTTTTTAAGTATCTTCATCATCTCTTCATCAAGGCCCATTTCCCTGCCAAGCCTTTGGGCATAATCAGATACCCTGTCAATATGGCCTCTGCTATAAGGGTCTTTTGCTTCAACCGCAACAGCCAGGGCGGTCACGGTCTCAAGATAGGTCTTTTCAGCGTCTTCATTAAGCAAAAAGTTTTCTATAGCTATAGCGGTTTGGGCCGAGACATTTGATAATAAGGCCGTGTCGTCGCTGCTAAAAGACCGGCCACGCGTTTTATCGCACAATATAATTACGCCTAAAGTATCGTCTTTACAAATCAGCGGCGAAACAACGATAGATTCCCGGGCCAATTTATTCTCATATTCAAACCGCGCAAGCGCGTTTTCTTTGATGTCGGATGCGGTTTCTATGGTTTTTAATCCAAGCGCTTTACCGGTCAGGCCCTGATCCATAGCCAGTTCAGTTTTTCCGGCAGGGTCAAATACCCCAAAACTAACCCTCATCACAAGCCTGTTCTTTTCATTGTTTACAATATATATGGCCCCCGATCTGGCCTCTGTGCCCTGGATCAGAGTCTGCAATATAAGCTCAAGAAGATTTTCTATACCCTTAGTTGATGTAACCGCTGAACCTATCTTGTTCAATATATGCTGGAGCAGTTTTTTTGATTGTTCCAGTTGTTTTATCTTATTCTGTAATTCAGCGGTAATTTTATTAAATGAATTTGCCAGCTGGCCTATCTCCTCATCATTGGCATGTTCAACCCTTTTGTCGTAATTACCGCTTGCGATTATGGCGGCGTTTTTACTGATACGAGACAGTGAGACCATACTTCTTCTGACAAGGTCAAAAGAAGCTAAACTTAATAATACCACAAGAAGTATAGTAATGTTGAAAAAAGGCAGCTGCTTTTCAACCAAAGGAACAATCTGAAAATAATGGATAATAAAAAGTATCAGCAATATCGGCACCAAAGACATGAGAATAAATGCCACGCTGAATTTTTTTTGTAAACTCACCGTGGATAAACTTTCTATCTTTATCTTAGGATTCATACCGCCTCCCTATCATAGAGCAAAAAACAAACATAAATATCAAAAACATTTTTCCTTTTTTCATGCCGCGTTACAGGCCGCGAATAAACAGGCACAGCTCATATGCCGGCCCTGTCAACTATATCAGGAACAAGCCTCTCCCAGCCAATAGGCATAATATGCACCCCGTCGCATATATTCTTTAACCGGCCGATCAGGCCGCACGCTATTCCGACAGATTCTTTTTGTTTGTCCGCGGCAGTATCAATGCGTTCAATAAGCGCTTTTGGCACATATATGCCCGCGACATTATCATTCATATATAATGCCATCTTGGCCGATTTAAGCAATACAATGCCCGCGATTACAGGCACATTATATTTTGACACCTTGTCCATAAAAAGGCCGAACCTTTCCACATCAAAGACAGCCTGTGTCTGAAAAAATTGAGCTCCGGAATCAATCTTTTTTCTCATCTTTATCAATTCAGGTTCAATGGGCTCCGCGCACGGATTAACAACCGCGCCCAGGCAAAAATCAGGCTTGCCATTAAGCTTATTTCCCGACATGTCCCTGCCCTGGCAAAGGCCTCTGGCAACGTTAAGGAGCTGGACCGCATCCAGATCAAATACCGGTTTTGCCCCAGGGTGATCTCCGCTGGCAGGATGGTCTCCTGTAAGTATCAGGACATTGCCGATACCGAGAGCTGATGCTGAAAGCAAATCCGAGGAAAGGGCAAGCCTGTTCCTGTCACGGCATGTAAGCTGAAATATAGGGTCAATGCCCGCTTGTTTAAGCATGTAACAGCCTGCCAAAGACCCAAGCCTCATAACAGCGCTTTGCAAGTCAGTAACATTTACAGCATCAACTTTTCCGGCAAGAGGCCTGGCATCTTCAACCATCCTAAAAATATCAGTGCCTTTCGGAGGAGCTGTTTCGCTTGTTACTATAAATTTTTTTGCCTTTATGGCTTCTCTTAGACCCATATCAAACTATCACCTTTTGGGGCCTTGACTGCAACGAATAATCGCGGGGACAAGCTATCTTTTCCATGTTCTCCAGTTTGCGCAATACCTTAAGCCTTTCATATATCAGTATCCACGCGCAATCCTTTTCCCTGTCAACCTCGCATTTTTTATTTTTGGAACCGCCGCATGGGCCGTTAAGCAAACCCTTGGCGCACATCGTTATCGGACATATGGCATCCGTCTTGTCAATAATACACTCGCCGCAAAGGACACACTTCTGCGAAAAATGCCCGCCGCGTTCAAATTCTCCTAAAAAAAGAGTATCAAGCGCCGGTAGGACCGTTTTGCCCATAATACCGTCTTTTATAGCTTGCACTCCGTCGCCGCATGTAAGGGCCAATATGGCATCCGCGCCCTTTATGGCGTCTTTGTTCTGATAGGCGAATTGCTTTACCTTAACGAGATGACAGGCCGGGTCAAGTATGGCTTTACCTGTTGCAACCTTGCCTTCTGCCTCAAGCAATGCCTGCATATCGCAAAGCTGTTGTTCGCCGCCGGTCTTGCACATGGTAGCGCATTGCGCGCAACCTATCAGGAATACAGACTTATAACCTTTAAGCATTCCCAAAATAACTTCTGTCTCTTTCTTCCTCGTGACTATCATAGCGCGTTGACCTGCCGTTTAAAAAGTTCTATACAATTTCTCATAAGTATAATTGTCGTCAAAGGGCCGACGCCTCCGGGTACCGGAGAGATATGAGAAGCCCTGCCCAAGGCTTTGCTGTATTCTACATCACCTACTATCTTGTCTTTAATCATATTTATTCCGACATCAATAACCACGGCCCCCGGCCTTATCCATTCACCCTTAACCAGCTCCGGTTTGCCGACAGAAACAACAAGCACCTCCGCTCTCCTGATATGCTCTAAAAGCATGCCCCTGTTATAGGTCTCTACATGGCATACGGTTACTGTGCATAACCTGTCAAGCAAAAGCATGGCGAGCGGCTTTCCAACAATCCCGCTGTGGCCTATAATGACCGCTTCCCGGCCCTTTAACTGTTCTCCTGAAATGGCAAGCAATTCCATAACAGCCGATGCCGTAGGCGGCACCACCTTATAGGAGTTAAGCAGAAGCTTACCTTTATTTTCGGGATTAACGCCTTCGGCATCTTTGTCGGATGATACAAAAGAGGAGAGTTTTACCATATCAAAACGGCCGGGCAAAGGGGATTGCAGGATAATACCGTTTATTGACTCGTCATCGTTTAGGGATAAAATGCTGTCAACAAGGTCTTTCTCTTTGCAGGAAGCGGGTAATTCTATAAGCCTGTATTCTATGCCTATTTCTTCGGCAACTTTTTTCTGCGAATTCACATATAACGAGAAAGGGGTTTCGGTACCTATCTGGACAGCGGCAAGCCGCGGGGCATACCCCAAAGAGTCTTTTAACCCGGCTATCTCTTCCTTCAGGCGCCGTTTGATCTCGCCGGCCCTTAGTTTGCCATCAAGTATTCTGGCCGGCATCAGGCATCCATCCTTTCCATAATAACCGACAATATCTTGGACTTTATCTGCTTCATGTCTTTTTGCAGAGCGGAATAAGCCTGTATCTTTGA
Source organism: Candidatus Omnitrophota bacterium (assembly GCA_028716165.1). Classification (NCBI taxonomy): domain Bacteria; kingdom Pseudomonadati; phylum Candidatus Omnitrophota; species Candidatus Omnitrophota bacterium. Next base: position 27,811 of record JAQUQI010000014.1, on the reverse strand, counting down.
ACGGGCGAAAGACTTGTCTTTAATAAAACGAGTATTGGAATTTATGTTTGTCAATCCTGTTTCAAACGCGGCATCCAGATCATGTATAGCTGAAACAATATCGGAAAGGATAGATTTTTTCCCCGCATAAGAAAGCTCAAGGGCCGCTATAGCCGCCTCGTAACAATAATCGCACACCTTTTGGGCCGGAACTATTGCTTTTTTAACGGCCTTCTGGAAATCGGCGGAATCCCGGGCATATTTCTTGAAAGCCAATGCCAGGCTTTCATAGGCCTGGGCATCTTTATCAATAAGCAAGGTAAATTTCGCTCTTAAATTTTCAGACTTTTTTAAAGACTTCTGCGCCCTTTCTTTATAACCGTTAAAACCCTTGTTAGACAAAGTAAAATGGGCCACCATGCTCAAAAGTCCGCAACCCAAGGCTCCGGCAAGCGCCGAAGCGCTTCCTCCCCCGGGAACCGGCCTCGGCCCGGCAAGGCAATCCAGATATGATTTTATACTCTTATTCGCGTATCCCATGGATTTTGCCAAAAATTATAATCGTCCTCATCACTTATTTATTATATCCGAACAACAAAATAACTCAAGGATTAATTGGCCCGTTTTGTATTGTCTTAAAATAGGCCTTTTATCTTCCCAAGAGTATCCACATCAATACCCCATGCCGCAGGGCATTTCGGCAAACCGGGCAAAAGTAATATATCGCCGCATACAGGCACAACAAAACCCGCTCCGGCAAAAACCCTTATATCATTCACCTTAAGCTTCCAACCGCTCGGCGCGCCTTTAAGCATGTGATTATCAGAAAACGAAAATTGGGTTTTGGCAATATTGACCAATAGGTTTCCAAGGCCGATATCCTCAATTGTATCCAATGCCTTTCCCGCTCTATCGCTTATCCAAACAGACCCGGCGCCGTATATCTTTGTCGCGATAATTTTGATTTTTTCTTTCAGCCCGGATGATGTATTATACAAAAATCTAAACGCGCAAGCCCTGTTTTTAATGGATTTTATACAGGCATTGGCAAGATCCAGGGCGCCCTTGCCGCCGCGCTTAACGGCATCCGATAAATAGCTCTCTGCGCCGAAATCATCGCATGCCCTTTTTATATCGTCAATGTCTTTGATCGTATCGGATGGAAACCGGTTTATGGCAACTATAGGCTCTATACCGAAACTCCTTATTACGCCTATATGCCTTTTAAGATTCGGCAAACCCTGAATATCAACAGCCCGTTTTGAAGCAACAAGGACTGCCAGCGACGGTTTAATGTTACCCTGCCTGCAGACTATATCAAAAAACTTTTCCGCCCCAAGATCAGCGCCAAAACCGCTTTCCGTAATCACATAATCACACAATTTAAGCCCGGTAAGAATAGCTATAAGGCTATTAGCGCCGTGGGCGATATTGGCAAAAGGCCCGCAGTGCACAAACGCGGGCCCGCCTTCCAGGGTCTGAACCAAATTAGGCATAAGAGCGTTTGCAAGAAGAGCGCCCATTGCTCCGACAGCCCCTAATGCCTTTGCCGTGACCGGTTCCTTCGTATTTGAAAAAGCCGCTATAATCCGGGACAACCTGTTTTTGAGATCGGCTATGTTTTTGCTCAATGCCAAAACCGCCATAATTTCTGAAGCGGCTATTATATCAAAACCGCTTTTATACGAAATGCCCTTTTTGATGGTAAAACGTATATCGCGCAGTGTCCTGTCGCTGATATCAATAGCGCGCTTTATTTGTATGCTGTTTTTATCAACCGCCAATTTATTGCCAAAATAAATACTGCTGTCAAGCATGGCGCATAAAAGATTATTGGCGGCAGAAACCGCGTACGCGTCACCGGTAAAATGCAGGTTTATATCCTCCATCGGTATTACCTGTGAATAGCCGCCGCCGCAGGCTCCGCCTTTTATGCCGAACATTGGGCCAAGAGACGGTTCGCGCAGGCACAGGATGGCCTTTTTGCCCAATAAATTGAACGCCTGGGCCAAGCCGACTGCCGTGGAGGTTTTGCCTTCCCCGTGTTTTGTAGGGGTCATAGACGTGACCAATATAAGCCTGCCATCAGGCTTGTCTTTTAACCTGTCGTATGCTGAAAGCGACACCTTAGCGATATGCCTGCCGTATGGGAATAACTCACCCTCATTAATACCGGCATCTTTGGCTATACGGGTTATCGGCCTCGGGCGCGCCTTTTGAGCAATATTGATATCCGAAATCATAGCTGTCCTGTGGTTATGCCAATATTATTGCCGAAACTTCGCCTATGCACAGGGGAATATCCTATTCGCCTGATAGCAAGCATATGAGACGCGGTCCCATACCCTTTATGACGGGCAAAACCATATTCGGGAAATATCTGGTCATAAAATTTTAAAAGCCTGTCCCTGGTCACCTTTGCTATAATAGAAGCGCAGGCTATGGACAGGCTTTTTTGGTCACCGCGGATTATGCACCTTTGGTCAACCTGGATCCTTAAGCGCATATTGCCGTCAATCAATAACAAATCCGGCCTAATACATAGATTCAGTACGGACATCCGCATCGCAACCATTGTGGCCTGGTATATATTAATCCTGTCAATATCGTCTTCCGCTACAATACCTATTCCGATAAACGCCTTATTTAATATCTGCCCGTAGGCCAGTTGGCGCGCGGATGGAGAAAGCCTTTTTGAATCGTCAATCGCGCAAGAAAAATCATAGCTCTTAAGTATCACTGAAGCCGCGACAACGGGGCCGGCCAAAGGCCCTCTGCCGGCTTCATCTATACCGGCAATAAATTTATAACCACCGGCCTTTGCCTTTAATTCTTCGCCTATCAGGCAATTATTGCTTCGCGTCCTGGCCAATCTTTTCCTCAATTACCGTCTTCTTACCGACTTTGCTTCTAAGATAATAGAGCTTGGCCCGCCTTGACCGTCCGCGCTTGATCAATTCAATCTTATCAATGCTCGGAGAATGGAGGGGAAACGTCCTCTCCAGGCCTTCTCCATAGGAAACGCGCCTCAATGTGAACGTCTCTCCCGTGCCGGAGCCTTTTCTGGCTATCACAATACCTTCAAAGGCCTGCAGCCTCTGCTTGTCCTCTTCAACGATCTTAACAAATACTTTCAAGGTGTCTCCGACTGAAAATTGTGTCAGGCCTTTCTTGGTATATTTTTCTTCAACCATTTTTATCTTATCCATCTCCATTGCTCCTTTATCGTTTTTACGCCTAATATGTTATTATTTTAGGATATCTTTATCCTGCCAACTATGCGCCCGCCGTTATGTCTAATTGCGCCATATGCTTTATCATATCAGGTCTCTGGTTTATGGTTTTACGTATAGATTCAAATTTCCTCCACTTGTCTATCGCGCTGTGGTTTCCCGATAAAAGCACGGCGGGGACCTTTTTGCCTTTATAGTCCGCGGGCCTGGTATAATGCGGATATTCCAGCAAGCCGCTTATAAAGCTCTCATCCGTGTTTGAACCAAGGTCTCCGAGAACGCCGGGAACCAGCCGCGCCACCGCGTCAATGACAACCATTGCGGCAAGCTCTCCTCCTGTCAGCACATAGTCGCCAATAGAAATTTCATCAGAAACATAATCCCTGATCCTCTCGTCCACCCCTTCGTAATGCCCGCACACTAATATCAACGATTCTTGCCTGGCAAGATTATTGCACAAATCCTGATTCAATACACTACCCCTAGGCCCCATAAGTACGGCCCTGGCTTTTGGGCAGGCGCGTTTTATGCTTTGTAAAGCGTCTATAACCGGCTGACATTGCAAAACCATGCCCGGCCCGCCGCCAAAAGGCTTATCATCCACTTTTTTATGCCGGTTAAGAGAATATTTCCTGATGTCGTGTATGTCTATCCTTAACCTGCCCGAAGCCCTGCCGCGCTTAAGAATTGATTCTGAAAACACGGAGGAAAACATTCCCGGGAAAAGCGTGAGTATATGTATATTCATCGCCTTCATTTTAATGGGCCTTTATATTATGCCATCGGTAAAAGAATATCCATCCAGAAAAAAATAAACAATTGCAATACGCTGTCACGCCTTCTGGACTATGCTCTTTATGGTGTCCGTCATTTTTGCCCCTACACCAATCCAATGCGCGACCCTCTGTTTATCTATTTTTACATATACAGGGTTTTTTGACGGGTCATAAAAACCTATTTCCTCTATTGATTTTGAGTTCGCGCCTTCGTGGCTGTCGCAAACCACAATCTTAAAATGCGGCTTGCCTTTTGTCCCCATCCTCTTAAGCCTTATTGAAACTGACATACCGTTACTCCTATTTTTTAGTTGTTATACTGCCGTTTTTTAACGCCCGGGCGCATTATAATGCGCCGGTTGAGTAAAAACACAGGTCCGGCCTATGCTTTGACTCTCATTATCTTTGCGCCAAGAGAAGAGAGTTTCTTCTCCATGTTCCCATACCCTCTGTCAAGATGATATATCCTGGAAATGGTCGTTTTGCCCCTGGCAACCAAACCTCCTATCACAAGAGCCGCGGACGCCCTTAGATCGGAGGCCATAACTTCGGCGCCGCTTAGACACTTTACGCCGTGTATTATCGCGCTTTCCCCCTCAAGCAGTATATGCGCCCCCATTCTGTTTAATTCGCCGACATGCATAAAACGCTCGGGATATATTTTCTCGGTTATTATGGCTATACCTTTTGAAACCGACATAAGGGCCATCATCTGCGCTTGCAAATCCGTCGGAAAACCGGGATATGACAATGCCGTAACATCTATTGTTTTCAATCTTCGCTGGGCCCTGACCCTTATATCTCCGTTGGCTTTGGCATTAATGACAGCGCCAGCCTCGGAAAGCTTATCGGTAAGCGCTCTAAGGTGCCCTATATTGGCACCTTTTATAATAATGTCCCCCCTGGATGCGCAGGAAGCTATCATGTATGTTCCGGCTTCTATCCTGTCAGGTATAACGGTATGTTCCGCGCCACGCAGGCATTTAACTCCTTCTATTTCTATAGTATGGGTATTGTGCCCTTTTATCCTGGCGCCCATCTTAATAAGAAAATTGGCAAGGTCAACTATTTCCGGTTCGCAGGCGGCATATTCTATTATTGTCCTGCCTTTGGCAAGCGTTGCGGCCATCATCACGTTGGCAGTAGCTAAAACAGAAGAACCAAAAGAGCCTCCCAGATATACAGGGCTTCCCCTTAAACCCTTAGTTTGAGCTATTACATAACCGTGTTCTATTGTTATATCGGCGCCAAGCGCTCTTAATCCTTTAATATGGATATTTATGGGCCTTGGGCCTATCACGCATCCGCCGGGTAATGACACCTTCGCGTATTTCTGTTTCGCCAAAAGGGCCCCAAGTATACATATGGACGCGCGCATAGTGCTTACATAGCTATATGCCGCTGTATTTCCTTTGTATCCTGCCGGATCAATTTCAAGCACTCCGTCACAAAAATTCGTCTTTACTCCCAAGGCGCGCAATATCTTGCACATGGTAAAGACGTCGCTTAATTGCGGCACCCCTTTTATCAGGGATTTTTCATTGGACAGTATGCAGGCCGCCATTATGGGCAACGCGGCATTCTTTGAGCCGTCCACCCTGACTTCGCCCGATAATCTTGTAGGCCCTTCTATAATAAGTTTATCCATTATCTTTAAATCTCCCTGCAGCACAACACAAAAAAATTTATGGCCGGTTATTTCAGGCGAGCCGTAACTACTCTCGCGATGCCATTTAAATCGTCAAAAAAATTTATATCGTAAAACATGCCCGAACTGTCAACAATGGCCTTTATCCTATTGGAACTGTTATCCGGTATTTCCAGGCCTATGATACCGTCTTTTTTTAAAAAATCCGGAGAATCTTTTATTATGCGTCTGTAAAAATCCATACCGTCCGCGCCGCCGCATAAAGCCTGTCCGGGTTCATGTCTAAGCTCAACCGGAATGCCGTTCATATCAGCACAGCTGATATAAGGCGGATTGCATATTACGGCATCAAATAATTTTCTGTAGTCATCAGGCAGAGAAAACAGGTCTGCCTTTATGGAAATCACGCTTTCCGATACATTGTTTAGCGCCGCGTTTTTTTTAGCTGTTTCAAGCGCCTCATCAGAAATGTCGGAACTTATTATTTTACAATGGGTTAATGCCTTTGTCAATGATATAGCTATATTTCCACTACCAGTGCAAAGGTCAAGTATATTCAAGGGGTATAACTGCCGCGGGCCGCTTAAAAAATGTGTCATCGTCTGGACAAGTATCTCTGTTTCAGGCCTTGGTATAAAAACACCTTTTTTGACTTTAATATCATGGCCGAGGAAATTTGCCATACCTAATATATACTGTAACGGCTCTCCTTTTATCCTGCGGTTGAGCATCTGCTCAAGCGACAAAAAATCATCCGCGCAAAGCTCTGCCTCATTGACATACAAATCTACCAAAGAACTATTAAGCAAACTGCGCAAGATCGCCTGCGCATTAGCGGCAGGCGATTCTATGCCTGCGTCTTTCAGGCGCCTGATAATCTCGTTTATTTTGATTCTTTTACGGGCGCCGGTTTGCGTGCCTGCCGTATGGGCATTATGTTCAATATCCGTATTAGAGATTTTCAAGTTTCTTTTTCCTGTCCGACTCAATAAGAGCGTTTATCAGATCATCCAAATCACCTTCTAATACAGCTTCCAATTTATGAATAGTAAGGCCTATCCTATGGTCGGTGACGCGCCTGTCCGGAAAATTATAGGTTCTTATCTTCTGGCTCCTATCGCCCGTGCCAACCTGGGTCCTTCTCTGCATGGTTATCTTATCAGCCTGGTCCTGCCTGAATTTTTCAAAAAGCCGCGAGCGCAGTATTTTCATGGCCTTTACTTTATTCTTAAGCTGTGAGCGTTCATCCTGACAGGATACAATCACATTGGTAGGTATATGCGTTATCCTAACGGCTGAATCCGTGGTATTCACGCTCTGGCCGCCGCATCCGCTTGAGCGGTATACGTCAATGCGTAAATCCTTAGGTTCAATCTTGATATCCACTTCCTCGGCTTCAGGCAAAACGGCAACCGTCACAGCCGATGTATGTATTCTGCCCTGGGCTTCCGTAGACGGCACCCTCTGAACGCGGTGTGTCCCGCTTTCGTATTTAAGTCTTTTGAAAATATCATGGCCTTCAACGGAAAATATCACCTCCTTAAGGCCTCCTGCCTCGGATGGAGATGTATTCATAACATCCACTTTCCATCTATTAGCCTGAGCGTATTTCGTGTACATTCTAAACAGGTCCGAGACAAAAAGAGAAGCTTCAAGGCCGCCGGTACCGGCCCTTATCTCCATTATTATATTACGCGACGCATCCGGATCATCTTCAATAAGCATACCCTCAAGCTCAAACATGACCCCGGACTGCTTTGCCTCTATATGCGCTATCTCTAATTTGGCCAGCTCAATAAAATCAGACTCATGTTTTTCTCTAAGCATGGCCTCAAGGCCGGATTTTTCATCCTCATACCGCATATACGCGTCGTATTTTTCAAGCAATTGCGACATGGACGACAGTTCTTTGGCGTATTTTTGATACAGCGGCCTGTCGCTTATAACCTTGTCATCCGACAACAGGGTTTTCAGCTCTTCAAAACGCTTTTTTTTATTTTCTAATAATTTTAACATAATATCAGCTATCCGGTAAAAGCGGCTTGAAACGCGCCTCTGTAGGAAGCGTCTTTCGCGGTCATTGCTTTCTGTATTTCTTCATGAATTTTTCAACGCGGCCGGCGGAATCCACAAATTTTTGCTTACCCGTGAAAAAAGGGTGGCACTTGGAACATATTTCAACTTTTATGTTCGGCTTAGTGCAGCGCGTATGGATCACCTCGCCGCAGGCGCATGTTATAGTGGTCTCTTTGTATTCCGGATGTATCTTTTTCTTCATTTTATTTCTCCTCCCTGTAAACGGTTTGATCGCCTGCCGATAAAGAAACCGGGCAAGCCTTATTGGTTCATGCCCATTAAAAATTCCGCGTTCGTTTTTGATTTGGATAATTTTTCAATAAGAAGCTGCATAGACTCATCCGAAGGCAGCTCGTTTAATATCTTCCTTAATATCCATACCCGTTTGAGCTCGTCGGGATCCATGAGCAGGTCTTCTTTCCTTGTATTGGACCTTTTGATATCAATGGCCGGATATATCCTTTTTTGAAAGAGGCTCCTGTCTAATTGCAGTTCCATATTGCCCGTCCCCTTGAACTCTTCAAATATCACCTCGTCCATCCTGCTTCCGGTATCAACCAGCGCGGTAGAGATAATGGTAAGAGAACCGCCTTCTTCAATGTTCCTCGCCGCGCCGAAAAACCTTTTAGGCTTATGCAGGGCGTTTGAATCAACTCCGCCGGAAAGTATCTTACCGCTATGGGGGACAACGGTATTATAAGCGCGGGCAAGGCGCGTTATGCTGTCCAGGAGAATAAGCACGTCTTTTTTATGTTCAACAAGCCTCTTTGCCTTTTCAAGCACCATCTCGGCCACCTGCACATGGCGTTCCGCCGGTTCGTCAAAAGTAGAACTGATCACCTCGCCTTTGACAGAGCGCTCCATGTCAGTCACCTCTTCAGGCCTTTCATCAATTAAAAGCACTATTAATATGGTGTTTGGGGAATTCTTAGTCACGGCATTAGCTATTTTCTGAAGTATTATTGTCTTACCGCTATAAGGAGGCGCGACAATCATCCCGCGCTGGCCTTTGCCTATGGGCGTCAGTAAATCCATGACTCTTGTTGAAAGCTCTTTCGGGTCATTCTCCAGTAAAAACCTCTCTTTAGGATAAAGCGGGGTAAGGTTTTCAAAAAGAATCTTGTCTTTGGCCTTTTCGGCGTCAGTAAAATTCACCTGTTCAACTTTAAGCAGAGCAAAATAACGTTCTCCTTCCTTTGGAGAGCGTATCTGCCCATGCACGGTATCGCCTGTCCTTAAATCAAACTTCCTGATCTGGCTGGGCGATACATAGATGTCATCCGGGCACGGCAGGTAATTATAATTAGGAGACCTTAGAAAGCCAAACCCGTCGGGCAGGACCTCAAGCACTCCGCCGCCATTCATGGCGGCTTCATTGCGGGTCTGGGATTGCAGTATCCTGAATATAAGATCCTGTTTTTTAAGGCCAGTTACGCCATTAACCTTAAGATCACTGGCAACCTGATTCAACTCCGAAACTTTCATTTTCTTTAATTCTGCCGCGTCTATAGTCATTTACCTTCTCCCTGTTTTTTAATTTTTTTGCCTGCGGCCCTGCAGCAACGCCTTAAATCCATAAGGCTTGAGCCATTATGTATAATATAATCCGCTCGCTTGACTTTATCGTGAAGCGGCATCTGAAACCTAATGCGGGACAACGCCTCATCAGCGGACAGCTTCTTTATTTTACAGCGCTGTATCTGTAAAGCCAATGACGCCATTACAACTACAATATAATCGCATCTTTTATAAAACCCCGATTCAATCAGCATAGGAGCATCAATAACAATACTTCTACGCCCTTTCTCACAAAGGCTATTGATCTTTTCATCTATACGGGCCTTAATGACAGGGTAAGCAATGCCGCATAGCTTACGATAATCTGTTTTACAAGAGAACGCTCTGGCAGCCAGTTTCTTTCTATCAATAAGACCCTTACTGCCAATAATGCCTCTGCCAAAACAGGATACCAACCGTTTTGTTAAAGAACCCGTGTCCTTGAGAAGCTCGTGCGCGAGCTTATCGGCGCTTATTAAGTCTGCGTGTAAAAAACGCGCTATATACCGTGCCGCGGAAGATACTCCCGTAGACATGCCGCCTGTAATCCCGATAATCATAAGTATCATCTCCTGTGCCGATCCGACATCTATATACCAACTCTGGCAAAGCGCGAAACAGGCCGCCTTATAAACAGCCTTAAGGCCCGATATAAGGCGCGCGCCATGCTTTGTTAATCACAAACCCCCGCGGCTTTCTTATATATCCTGATATATTCATGGGCGGAAGCGCTCCATGAGAAATCGTAATCGGCTATTTTCTTTATAAGCCTCATCCACCTCTGCCTGTCGTTATAGACCTTTACGGCCCTTGACACCGCCTCCAACAATTGGCCCGGAGTGGAATCGGCGAACACAAACCCGTTGCCTTTTTCCGTATCCGGGTCGTATTCATAGACGGTGTCCGCGAGCCCTCCGGTCTTTCTTACAACAGGCACCGTGGAATACCTGAAACTGATAAGCTGCCCCAGGCCGCACGGCTCGTATCTTGACGGCATAAGAAATATGTCGCAGGCGGCATATATCTTCTGCGCCAATACCGCGTCAAAGGCAAGGTTTATAGACACTTTTTTTTCGAGTTTTTTAGCTATATCGCTTAAAATATTATGATATTTCAGCTCTCCTGAACCCAAAAGCACAAAACCAGCGCCCAGGCCGCACATGTCGGGTATGATATCGGCAAGGATATCGTATCCTTTTTGGTAAGCCAGCCTGCCGACAGTGCCGATAAGCGGCATGCCTAAATTCATATCCAGGCCGAGTTCTTCAATCAGCATCCTCTTATTATCGTATTTCAATTCAAGATTATCGCTTGAATAGTTTTTGTAAATATGCCTGTCGCGGCGCGGATCCCATATATCGTAATCTATCCCGTTCAGCACGCCAAAAAGGCATGAGGACCTGAATTGCAGTATACCCTCCATGCCGCAACCATATTCACCGGTCTGTATCTCTTTGGCGTATGTTGGGCTGACAGTGGTAATAATGTCCGAGAACATTAAACCCCCTTTTAAAAGACTGAATTTTCCGTAATATTCCAAACCATCTATATTAAACAGAGATTTGTCCAGGCCTGTTTTATGCCATTGGCAGGCGTCAAAAACACCGTTATAGGCTATATTATGGATAGTAAAAACCGTTTTTGTCCGCGCGAAAAACGGGTCATCGCGGTATACGCTCTTTAAATACACAGGCACAAGCCCGGTCTGCCAATCATTGCAGTGAATAATATCGGGCCTGAAACCGTCTTCTTTTACCATTTCAAGCGCCTTCAGGCAATAATAGGCGAACCTGTCTAAATTATCCGGATGGTCAAAACCGTCCTTATCTCCGTAAATACCCTCCCTGCCGTAAAGTTTATCATTGACTATAAAGCGGACATTGATCGCTTTGCCAAGCAGAGCGCTGTCCCCACTAGCTTTTACACAGCCGTATTTAGGCATAATTACGCGCACCTCGTGGCCGCAGTCCTCCAGGGCAATGGGTAAAGCGCCCGCAACATCGGCAAGCCCGCCCGTCTTGGCAAAAGGAACCACCTCGCTTGAAAGAAATAATATCTTCATAATAATATCAGCCTCCGCAGACAACCGTACTATAATTACGCATCCTGCCAGCTCTTACCGTTCGCGACGTTTACCTTTATGGGTACCTTCAGTTTTACCACGCCTTCCATTGACTCTTTAATGATACTGCTGGCTTTTTCAAGTTCCGGCTTCGGCATGTCAAATACCAATTCGTCGTGCACCTGTAATATCATCTTGGTCTTTAAATCGGCGGCTTTAAGTTTATTTGACACGTTTATCATTGCGATCTTGATCATGTCAGCGGCAGTGCCCTGTATCGGAGTGTTTACGGCCGTCCGTTCGGCAAACTGCCTTACGTTCTGGTTTTCAGAACTTATCTCGGGTATATACCGCCTTCTGTTAAACATGGTAAGAACGTAACCGTTTTCCCTGGCAAATTCAATCTGGCTTAGCATAAATTCACGAACACCCGGATATCTTGAAAAGTAAGCATCTATAAAACCTTTGGCCGTGTCAACCGGTATGCCCAATTCTTTTGACAGGCCATAAGGACTCATGCCGTATATGATACCAAAATTCACCGTTTTAGCCTGGTTTCTCATGGTATCGTCAATTTCACGCGCAGGCCTGTCAAATATTAACGAAGCAGTATATCTGTGTATATCCATTCCATTTATAAAAGCCTCTACTAATGTATTGTCCATGGATAGATGAGCCAGGATACGTAATTCAATCTGCGAATAATCCGCCGATAATATTATCCCGTTTTCAAAAGACGGCTTAAATGCGCCTCGTATCTTTTTACCAATATCCGTCCTGACCGGTATGTTCTGCAGATTGGGGTCTGACGAACTAAGCCGGCCCGTGGCCGTCACGGTTTGGTTAAACGACGTGTGTACCTTTTTAGTGCGTCCGTTAACAAGCCTCGGTAAGGCGTCAATATACGTGGATACAAGCTTGGAAAATTCCCTGTATTCAAGTACGATTTTGGGCAAGTCATAATTTACTGAAAGAGCGGAAAGCACGTCCGAATCCGTTGATACGCCCGTCTTTGTCTTCTTTATCACCGGCAGAGCTAATTTTTCAAAAAGCACATGGCCAAGCTGCTTTGGAGAGTTTATATTGAATTCACAGCCGGCAGACTCATATATACGCCTTGTAAGGTCATCAAGCCTCTCCCGAAGGGACTTTGACATGCTAACAAGAAAGGACGTATCTATTTTCACCCCATGAAATTCCATATCAGATAATACCTCTATGAGCGGGAGTTCTATGTCCCTGAAAAGGCCGTCCAAAGATTTGCGTTCCAATTTCTCTTCAAGCACCTCTTTCAACCGGAATGTAACGTCAGAATCCTGGCAACAATATCTTGCTATGCTGTCCAGTGGAACCTGCGCCATCGTAATCTTCGTTTTGCCTTTACCTATAAGCTCGCTGATATCCGTCATCGTAAGCCCAAGGTGTTCCATGGCGATATCGGAAAGGTTGTGGTTGGGTTTTGACGGATTCAAAAGATAAGATGCCACCATGGTATCAAAAAATATACCTTTTAGGTTGATACCAAGGTTACGCAATAAAACGCATTCATATTTTATATTTTGTCCGATCTTTTTTATGGAATGATTCTCAAAAACGGTTTTGAGGTTGTCTAATACAAATTGTTTTTGGGACACAGGCCATCCGTCTCCTACAAAACTGACATAATCCGCCTTTCCGGCGGCCCGGCAGAACGATACCCCAACAATCTCGCAGTCCATGGGGTCGGTTGAGGTAGTCTCAAAATCAAAAGCCCAGAGCTTGTCCTTTTTCAATGACTCCAAAAGCAGGCCGAATTCATCTTCTGAAGATATCACGCTATAGGCCCCTTCGGGTTGGCGCTTTGGAGAGAACTCTTCGGCCAGCTTACGAAATTCAAGCTCACTAAAAAGAGCAAACAGCGCTTGGGCATCAGGCTGGGTTGTCCGCATGGCCTCAAAATCAATATCTATATCAACCATTCTGTCTATTTCGGCAAGCTCCCTGCTTAAATATATCTTATCAATGTTCTCTTTGATCAAACTGGCCTTGGAACGGCTTTTAATCTTGTCCGCGTTCTTTATCAAATTGTCCACGGTCTTGAACTCTGCCAAAAGATCAACAGCTGTTTTTTCGCCGATACCCGGCACCCCGGGTATATTGTCACTGCTATCCCCCATAAGGGCCATGATGTCCACCACATGTTTAGGACCCACACCGAAACGGGAAATGACCGCATCCTCATCATATATAACGCCTTCTTTGTGCGTTGAATAGACCCTTGTATTTTTTGACACAAGCTGAAGCGCGTCTTTATCGCCGGTAACGATAAGTGTCATAATGCCGTTTTTATCTGCGCGCAATGATATGGTCCCGATAATGTCATCTGCCTCAAAACCCTGCTTCTCGTAAATCGGTATCCGGTAGGCCCTGACAATATCCTTGATAACCGGTATCTGTGCCGCAAGGGACTCGGGCATAGGCTTACGGTGAAGTTTATAGGCTTCATATTTTTCATGCCTGAATGTAGGCCCCTTCAGGTCAAAAGCTATAGCTAAGAATTCCGGCTGTTCCGATTCTATAATTTTTTTGAGCATTGAGACGAAGCCATACACGGCGTTTGTAGGAAAACCCTTAGAATTGGCAAGCTCCCTTATGGCATAAAAAGCCCTGTAACAGAATGAATTACCGTCTATTAAGAACAGTCTTTTTTTATCCATAGCTATAATACGATTCCGCATTCATGTCACGGGTTATAATTTCGGAAAGGAGATACCAGGATACTAGTTTAAAGAAAAGAGTGCGAACTAAAACAACGCGTTATTCAATAGAGTTCAGAAGCTCCTCCATCCCTGTATTTTCTTGCTCAAGCTTATCATATAAAAGCATAAGCTCGTGCGTGGCCTTGACAAACCATTCTATATCATCTTTGCTGTAAGGATGTATCTTATAGCATAGATTGTAATAACCTTCCGCCGCTTTGAAATTTCCTATCTGGCATTCTTTTTGAGCCATCTCAAGAAAATACTTAACCGCAAGCCTGTCCACGCGCTGGACCCGTTTATCATATTCGGACATCACATCGGCAAGCTGTATCTTTATCCCTTCTATTCTCTTGCGCGCGGCAAAAACCTGCTCATGCAGGATAACGGATTTTAAAAAAAGCTTCGCCGGTTCATGCGAGGGATCTATCTCAAGGATCTGCTCAAAGCAGAGTCTTGCGTTGCCATATTGCTTTGTATCGTAATATGTCTTACCCTTGCTATAATGCCTGTTGATAGCCTCTGTCTTTTCCTGAAACTGCCTCTGCTTGGCGTCCGCCATCCTGGCATACTCTCTGACTACGCCTTCTTGAGATGAGGCGTAAATACCGGGCTGGCCTTGTCCAGTCTGCGGCTCGGTTGCGGTATAGTCTGCCGCAAAATTGCCTCTTACCGATGAGGCGTAAATATTGCCAATGCAAACGATAACAAGATTAGGTATTACAGATAATATTATTAAGCTTGAACGCTTTAATATGGCGGTTTTCATCTGCATATAATATACACAAATCGCGGCAGGTTGTCAAGGCTATAAGATAACGAGATCAATTCAATTTATGCCTTCTTAAAGACTCTTTCAAATCTCTTATAATATCTTGCGCCGAATTAATCATCAGCCGTATTTTCATCGCGTCTATAGGTTCTTTGCCGAGCTCTTTGTTAATACCGTCAATTGCCTCGTCTATGCTTGCCGCATATTTTACATTGGCCTGGGCCACATCCCTTAAATTACGTATCACATCGTTAAGCAAATGAGCAAGGCTCTGGAGCTCATCGTTCTTTCTCAAATAGATGTCGTGGTTTAAATCCCCGTCAGCCAGTTTCTTTAACACCAGTTCCAGCTTATACCATGGCCCGGCGACGCGGTGTGAAAGTATTATTCCAAACCAGATGGCAAACGGAAAGATCATAAACGTGGAAATAAGCGCCTTGGCGTTGGCGTTTCTAAGAAGCGCGATAAGCCTGCCTTGCGGATAGACATTGGCCAGTTTTTCAGACAAATATGGAAATACCGCCAAATATGTCATAGAACTGGACAATAGAGCCGTAAGCAGTATAAAAACTGATATCACCAGCGCATAACGTAACTGAAAAGATTTTTTTATCAGATATATTTTTCTTTTTATCAGCGCCATAGTTTCAGCTATCCTTTCTCCATAATGAAACTTCCCGTAATATATCAAGCCGCAGTCTATCAGACATATAAAAACTCTTCACCTTGGAAACAGCAGTATTAACAGGCATATAACGGGTAGGTTCTTCATTAATAGCTACAATCAGATCCCGCGCCGTCAAGCCGTTTACAGCCGCGTCCGAACCGGGCCTGACCGCTTGGACGACAAGGCCTTCTTCTTCCATGCCAAAGGATATACCGCAGTCGGCCTGCATGTCGCCGTGCCCCTTGCGCCTTGATATGGTTATCGCGCGTTTTATCACCAACGATATTTCAGAAGACGGGCCGCCTATCAGCAAGTCAATAACCGAATCGGTTTCAAGATAACCTACCATCTTGCCCCATATTGAATAAATAATATCCGCTTCTCTTATCCCGGACTTATCAGCAGGCGACAGGGGGTCAACAGAACCTATTCTGGGCGCGTAATCGCTATCATGCAGTGTTATGCCTATGCTTGACCTTAGCCTTTCCCGGGGAGAAACCGCGCTGGTTTTTTCCGACGGAGTATAGGCCCTGCCCGATTTCATAAAAAGGTCTTTCTTGCGCTCCATATCGTTTTTAAATTTTTTTTCCGGGTTCCTTAACAGAGTGGAGCGCATGAATATAAATTTTTCCCTGGCCTCTTTAAAAGCAGGGTTGGCATCATGCGCCCTTTTGTAATATGAATAGGCCTTTGAAAAATTACCTCTTTCCTGATGATAGTCTCCAAGCTTAGACAGGTTCTGTTCTATTGTATCGTATAAGATGTCTTTTATGAGGGCCTTGTCTATTCTTTTTTCGCCTTCAAAAGTACTCAATATAATATGAGTAGCATAATTTTCAACTACTATACCTTTTATTTCACTGCCGTCATTTTGATAAACCGTGTCCGCAAGGGCGGAACTGCCAGATGACAAACAGGCAAGGCTGGCGGATTGAAAGCAAAGTAACAGGCAAAATTTCACGATCGTCATTTTCATCTAATAGATCACCTTTATTATCACATAGAGAAGCAGAAGGATAAGCCCTATGGCAATTATATAAAAATCATTAAAATACAGAAAATCTTTCAATCTTGACGCGGTTTTATTTTGATGGCCTGCCTTCCGAAACTTATCCTGGGCCGCAGATACTCCGCCCGCGGCAGGGTCAGACAACAACTCGGCCTTTAAGGCTAATATATGTTCCTCTTTAAAACGCAGATACATACCTCCAACCTGATAGGCCGGTATTCTGCCTTCGCTTACGAGTTCGCGCACTTCTTCCTCCGTAAGATTCAGATAATCAGCGGCCTCCTGAAGCGTCAATAATCTATCGGACATATCCAACTCCCGGACTAACCAACATCAAACACACCCATTAAAACCATCTTCATTAATTCTTAAAAACAAACAATACCCTATTGCGCAATTAAAAAAATCGCGCGGCAGAATAAAACTATCTACCGACCTTTTCTTTTGCCAGCCAATTATCAATATCCTGTTTATGAAATTTCCAGGCATTGTTCTCTTTCACCGCGGGTATCTTTTTCTGGGATGCCCACTCCTCAATAAGTGAAATATCAACCTCAAGATAGCGCGCGACCTCATCCAGCGCCATGGCTCTGGATTTGGCAGAAGAAGCAGTATAACCAAGCGATGAACTCATACTGCATCTGCCATTTAAAATAGCACCTTCCGAAATACCGATTACCGGGGCCGATATGTCGCCAGTTATCTGCGCGGGAGGAATAATACTGATCCTTTTTGTAGCCGTTATATTGCCCGAAACCCTGCCGGCTATAGTAATATCCTCTCCATCAATTTCAGCCTTGACTTGGGCATTCGCACCTATAGTAAGCGTTCCTTTTGTATCCAGCTTGCCTTCAAACTCACCGTTTATGCGCAGATTTACAGGGTCTTTAAAGATCATGGTACCCTGCATGGTCGCATTGACATCCAAGATCTTTTCATTATCCGCCGTATTGCCTCGCGTTCTTCTTATGCCCTGCATATAGACACCTCCTCTTGGGTAAGCCTTGTGATGCCGGCAAGATACAGCAGGCACCATAGAGGCCTGGTTGACCCTGAATACGCGCTAAAAACAGCCTATTCAGAGTATCTATATACTTCCATTTCAAACAAAAACTTCACCGAGGGCTTGCTTCACGCTGTCAACACCTATCAATTCCATATCTTTATACCTTATGACATTTTCCAGATCGGAGGCAGGCATGACGAACCTCTTAAACCCCATCCTTTTTGCTTCATTGACTCTCAAGCGAACCTGCGAAACGCTCCTAACCTCTGAACAGAGGCCTACTTCTCCCGCCACAACCGTATCGTTGCGTACCGGCTTATTCTTAAAACTTGAGCAAATAGCCACGCAAACAGCCAAATCCGACGCGGGTTCATCTACCCTGACCCCTCCTACAACGTTAAGGAACATATCGTAATTGGCAAGATTAATACCGATATTTTTTACAAGTCCGGCCGCAAGAAGCAGCATCCTGTTTGAATCAAATCCAATGGCCTTCTGTCTTGGAATGCCGTAGCTGGATCCCGATACAAGGGCCTGGACCTCAATCAGGATAACCCTTGCCCCTTCAAGCGCCGCCATCACGCAGGAACCCGGAATCGTATTGTGCCTGCGGCAGGAAAAAATACGCGAAGGTTCCTTTACCTCTTTCAATCCCTGGTCTGTCATTGAAAATATCCCCACCTCATCAGTAGCGCCAAACCGGTTTTTGATGGCCCTTAATACCCTAAAGCTGGATTCCCTTTGCCCTTCAAAATAAATAACACAATCAACTATATGTTCTAATAATTTAGGCCCGGCTATAACACCTTCTTTGGTAATATGGCCTACAAAAAAAACGCATATTCCTAAAGCCTTGGCGGAAGCCGTTAGCAAGGCTGACGATTCTTTTATCTGGGTTACAGTACCCGAGCTCTGCTCAAATCCAGGGCTATAAAGCGTCTGCACGGAATCCACTATAACAGCCCATGGCTGGAGCTCTTTCATATAAGACATAATAAGCGAAGTATTTGTTTCGTTGACAATATAAAAATTGTCAAAGGAGGCATTAATCCTTTCAGACCTTAGCTTTAATTGATTTACAGATTCTTCGCCGCTTACATAAAGTATCTTTTTATCGCGGCTCATGATTGCCGACATCTGAAGCATAAGAGTTGATTTGCCTATGCCCGGTTCGCCGCCCACAAGAACAACAGAACCTTCAACAAGTCCGTCCCCTAACACGCGGTCTAATTCACCGATACCTGTAGCGGCACGCAAAAGCCGGCTTATTTTTACATCGGACAGTTTCCTTGGCGGACAGGTACCGGCAATATCGCCTATGCCGCGTGAAACGGCAGGCCCGTCAGGGCCTGAAACATGCTCCTGGACAAAACTATTCCAGCGTTCGCATTCAGGGCATTTGCCTATCCATTTCACGCTTTGGTATCCGCAGTTCTGGCATAAAAAAACTGTCTTTAAAGCCACGCGACCCTCTCTAACCCGTACCGTCAATACACGCCTTTTCCGGTACGAAAATTACGATGGACTAAAATTTGAAACCGGGCCTGAAACAGGTTTTTTATCCTCGGTAGGCTTCACTCTTTGCCTGCCCCCTCCGCCCAAAAGTTTCCATGGATGAGCTTTCAGGTCCTTGACCATTGTTTCAGCCTCATTATATATGGTCTCGTCATAAATCAACTTTCCTACGGTGCCGTGACCACTTTTGACCTGCGCCAGTATTCCTTCCATGTGGTCAATGGCTTGTTCCAGCTTGAGCGCTATTTCATAGCCCTTCTTTGTTATCTGTTCAACAGAAACCGAATCATGGCCTCTCATAACACCGCAGTCTTGCACAAGCGGGGAGGACGGAGTGCCTGGTATAATCTCAACATATTTTTCACCGATCAAGCCTAATGTGTTTATGATGACCTGCGCGTCTTCCTCAACCTTGGCATCATCAGTCAGCCACAGCTTCAACCTCACCATGGTTTTCCCTTCATTGTCTTTAAAAACACCGGATTCCTTGACTTCTCCGACACTTATCCCCGCGAGTCTGACGGGCGCCGACGGCTGTATGCCGTTGGCAAAACCCAGCTCCACGAAAATAGTATATCCCGGTTTAAAGAAAAAATCACTTATTGAAAACGTAATAACTGTCAGTATAACAAGCCCGATCAATATAAAAAGCCCTACCTTTACGTTAAATTCCAAGGATTTCATGCCGCCTCCTGTTTCGTGCTATTAAATTCCATGGCCCAAACGTTCCCCTTCCGTAATAGGGCCTTTGGACGCGCCTGATACAAATTGCTTCACTATAGGGTCGTTGGTATTCTTTATCTCCTCGGGGCTGCCCCTCTGGATTATCCTGCCATCGTAAAGCATGGCAATATCATTGGCTATTTTATAAGCGCTGACCATATCATGAGTCACCACAATGGAAGTAACCTCTAATTTATCGTGCAGCATCTTGATAAGGTCATTAATCGCGTCAGCCATGATGGGATCAACACCCGTTGTTGGTTCATCATATAAAATAATTTTAGGGCGCATGCATATGGCCCTGGCAAGGCCCACGCGTTTTTGCATACCGCCCGAAAGTTCAGAAGGCATCAAATCTTCTATGCCATAAAGTCCGACCAAAGACAGCGCCTCTTTTACCCTTTTATATATTGTCACCATGTCAAGGTCTGTATGTTCAATCAGGTTAAATCCGACGTTTTCAGCCACTGTCAGAGAATCAAAAAGCGCGGCGCCCTGAAACAGCATGCCGAAACTCAACCTCAACTCGCTTAATTCCTTGTTCGTCATCTTCGTTATGTCTTTACCGTCAATAATAACCTGGCCGGAATCAGGCTTTACTATACCTATAATGTGTTTTAAAAAAATACTTTTGCCGCATCCTGAACGGCCTATAATAACCTGGGTAACGCCCGTATTTATCATAAGGTTCAAGTCCTTAAGGACATGATTGCCTGAAAATGCCTTGCGCAGGTTTATAGCGTCTATCATCTGCTCTCCCTAACGTCCTATAAAATAAAATAATGCCGTAAATAAGCAATCAGCGGCAATGATCAATATAAAAGACGTAACAACGCTGTGGGTGGTTGAACGGCCCACCCCTTCAGCCCCGCCAGAAGTGCGAAAACCTTCATAGCAGCTGACGATAGCAATAATTATCGCGAAAACAGCGCTCTTTAAAAGTCCCGTATAAAGGTCTTTCGCTCCCAAAGGACTTGTCGTCATGTTTATATACATACTGGAACCTATGTGAAGCTTAAAAACGCCCACAACATAACCCCCTATAATACCGATGAAAACAGCATAGACCGTAAGCAGAGGCAGCATAATCACAAGGGCGGTGAACCTGGGAACGACAAGGTACTTGATAGGATTGGTGGCAAGGGTTTCAAGGGCATCTATCTGTTCCGTGACTTTCATTGTCCCGAGTTCAGCGGTTATTGACGCCCCAACCCTTCCGGCAACAACAAGCGCCGTAAGAACCGGCCCCAATTCGCGCACCATTGAAAGAGCGACCAGGCTGGCTATATACATTTGAGCGGATATCCTTTGCATCTGATAAGCACTTTGCAGTGCCAGAACCATTCCCGTGAACAAAGAGGTAAGCAGAACAATAGGCAAAGAATTCACGCCAACCTTATACATCTGTTCAATTATCTGCCTTCTGCGATACGGCGGTATAAAAGCCCAAAAAACAGCCTCCAAAAACAAAACAACCACTCCGCCCGTATAATACAGTGAGGAGTTTATTCTTCCTAAAAAACGCTTATATATAGATTCAATATTCATCGCTTTATTTTATTATAACATCTAAAATATAGTTACGCCATTCCAATACAAAAAAATCAAATAATATTCAAATCCGGGTATAACTTAAAATTTATATTTTTTCTTGATACCAAAAAACTCTTCCCTTTCCTTGGCCCGGAATTCCAAAACGCTATCTTCATAAAGAAGGTCATACTCAAGCTGAAATTCATCCCGGCCTTTTTTGGACGGGTCGTATTTTGTCTCATCCTCCATATGCGTTTTATATCCCAGCCTAATACCGTTGCCCAAAGAACGCTGAAGCAAAAAATCTCCGCTCTCATCAATCCTGGTTATATCCCATCCTTCCCAAACAATGGTTTTGTCCGTTGTTGAAACTGAAATATCCTCCAGAAAACGCGTTGAAGCAAAATTCCTCATATCTAATTCCCCGTTAAGCATCAGCGACAAGTCTTTATGCGTTATGCGGGAATCCGTCAGTTTCAAAAAAGGCCACGTCCCTTCGGCATTAACAATCATCTTATTATAATCCATATCGCCTATATTGCCGTTTTCGGATATAAGACGCACCCTGGCCAATAGATTGGCCGGGGTACCGTCAATATCCATCCTGCCGGACACGGTACCTGAAACATCAGGCCTGTTCTCAATAAAAACGCTTAAAATGTTTTCCAGAACGAAATTATTAAAAGTCAGGCTAAGGTCTATCTTGCCGCCGCAGGAACCATTAAACGAACCTGAAGCCGACAATGTATCGCCTATCTTGACATATATCAGCCTTATTTTTTTAGGCTCCAGCATGAGAGAAGCTTCTATCTCGCTTATAGGCTGGTAATTGACAACACTGGCCTGCGTGCCCATGTCCAGCAAAAGGTGAGATATCGTATTATTCTTGAAAACGGTTTTGACGTTAATACTTGTTTTATTAGAAAAATCCTGCCCAAAAACCTTTAACTGCTGGTTCTTTAATTCCACCGACAATGAACCCGAATAATCATAACTGCCTTCAAGCGAAATCGTACCCTCATTCGGCGTAAGAACAGCGTTAAACCTTTCCTTGGCGGGATCAATGACGGCGTCTACTGATAGCAAATGATTTATGTCGGCCTTGTCGGTTTCAATACCCACTCTTGAGCCTAATGTAAAAATACCTTTTTCATATATAGAATACATCCTAAAATGAACCGCCTTCTTTTCCTTCACGTCAGCCCTTCCGCGGATAGTAAGATTATCTATGGGTCCGGTAACAAGCGCCTTCATACCGTTAAGTATGAGGCCTTCTTTTCCGGAAACGGGCCTTATATCCAGGTCAAGCTCTACGCGGCAGGGGCTGGTATTATTTATAATCTCTCCGTTCAGGCAACCCAATACCTGGTCAAAAACGATAAATATTATATCATCCAGTAATATCTTACCCTGCCTTAACCTTATCCTGCCGTTAATGCCCCTTGATATAATAGCATTGTTTTCAAGTATGAAAGAACCCTTGCTCAAAGACAATACGGTCTCTTTAACGCCTGCCGCGGGGGCCTTGTTGGATAATATATCAAATAATGAATACTCAAGGCTTGCCGAATCAAAATCAAGTTTAAACCTGCCAAAATCAAAAATCATCCCCTTGAAATATATTTTACGCAAAGGGCTTCCGCTGACCCGTTCAATGCTGACCTTTGAAGCGGTCATTGTGGAAAATGTAGCCTCAATGTTAACCTTGAATTCGCGCCTGTATTTATCTAAACTGTTATATATGACAATGAACAGAAATATTAATAATAAAAAAAATATAAATACCGCTATCGCGTATAACTTTTTGCAAAATGTCATATGCAGTCAGCGTCTTCCCAATTCCTATTTTGTTCCGGATCTATAAGTTTTTAAAAAACTTCCGCCGCGTATAAATCAGGGCATATCAAAAACAAGATGGTCCCTTGAGAAACCGACCTTGATCTTTTTAGTGGACTTAAGGCCGCCTCTTATTATCTCTTCTGCGAGGGGGTCTTCAAGATAAGACTGTATAATCCTTTTGAGCGGCCTGGCACCGTATACGGCATCAAAACCTTTTTCTATTAAAAATGCCTTGGCATCAGGCGTTAGCTCTATATCAATATCATGCTCCGACAAGCGCTTGACCACCTGCGCTGTTTCAATCTCAAGTATTTCCTGGAGATGCTCCTTAAGAAGCGGGTGAAAAATAATTATGTCATCAACCCTGTTGAGAAATTCGGGTTTGAATGACTTCTTGACTTCGTCCATAAGCTGGCTCTTGATATTTCTATACGTTACACCCTCGTCTTTTGGCTTAAACCCTAACGCGCCCTGCTTTTTCCAGAGGTCGGCGCCAATATTGGATGTCATAATAAGTATGGTGTTTTTGAAATCAACCTTTCTGCCGAAACTATCCGTCAATCTGCCCTCTTCAAATATCTGAAGAAGCATGTTAAAGACATCCGGATGCGCTTTCTCTATCTCATCAAGCAAAACGACCGAATAAGGCCTTCTTCTGACCTTCTCCGTGAGCTGGCCCCCTTCTTCATAACCAACATAACCGGGAGGGGCCCCTACAAGCCTTGATATGTTAAATTTTTCCATATATTCGGACATATCTACCTGTATTACGGCATCTTCATCTCCGAACATAAAGTCCGCCAATACCTTTGCCAGCAATGTTTTGCCGACACCCGTAGGCCCAAGAAATATAAATGAACCTATCGGCCTCTTCGGGTCTTTTATGCCTGCCCTGGAACGCCTTACGGCATGCGCGATGGATTTTATAGCCTCATCCTGGCCGACCACCTTCTTATGCAGCTCCTGTTCCATCTTAAGCAGGCGCTCCGACTCGCCCTGCTCAAGCCTTATAAGCGGTATACCGGTCCATTTGGAAACAATATAAGCGATCTCATCTTCGCCTATGCTGGGGACATGCTCTGTCCTCTTTTCTTTCCAGAGATTGCGCTGTTTCTCAAGCTCTATTTTTGTTGTCCGCTCAAGATCCCTGCATTTTGCCGCTTTTTCAAAATCCTGCGCCCTGACAGCCGATTCTTTTTCCTGGCGGGCCTGTTCAATATCGTCCTCAAGCTTTTTAAGGCTTGGCGGGGCTGTCATTACACTTAAACGCGCCTTTGAGCCTGCCTCATCAATAAGGTCTATAGCCTTATCAGGCAGATATCTGTCGGGTATATACCTGTCTGACATCTTTGCCGCGGCGCTCAAAGCCTCATCAGTGATCTTTATTTTATGATGGGATTCATATCTTTCTCTCAACCCTTTGAGTATGTCTATGGTCTCTGCCACATTAGGCGGATCCACCATAATTGTCTGAAAGCGTCTTTCAAGCGCGGCGTCTTTTTCTATAAATTTCCTATATTCATCCAGAGTAGTAGCCCCGACACATTGTATTTCCCCGCGCGATAAGGCAGGCTTTAATATGTTAGAAGCGTCTATGGCGCCTTCGGCGCCGCCGGCACCCACCAGGGTATGCAATTCGTCAATAAACACTATTATATTCTCTGAACGTTTGATCTCGTCCATAACGGCTTTGATCCTTTCCTCAAACTGGCCGCGGTATTTCGTTCCAGCTACCATAAGGGCGAGGTCAAGAGTAATGACCCTTTTCCCTTTCAATATCTCCGGGACATCTCCGTTAATGATCTTCTGGGCAAGGCCTTCAACAATTGCCGTTTTTCCAACACCAGCCTCTCCAAGCAAAACAGGATTATTCTTAGTCCGCCTGCTCAATATCTGTATAACCCTTTCAATCTCGTCTTTTCTGCCGACCACGGGATCAAGTTTGCCTTCCTTGGCAAAAACGGTAAGGTCTCTACCGAAAGCATCCAAAGCGGGTGTCTTACTTTTTTCAGGGCTTATGCTCGGAGCCTGACCTGGAGTTACTGAACCAAGCAATACCATTATCTCGTTTCTTACCCTGGCCAGGTCAAGACCCAGGTTTAAAAGCACCTGTGAGGCAACACCCTCCGACTCCCTGATAAGGCCAAGCAAAAGATGCTCTGTCCCTATATAATTATGCCCTAAATGCCTTGCCTCATCCATGGCAAGCTCAATGACTTTCTTGGCCTTTGGGGTAAACGGAATATCCCCCGATACGACCGTAGCGGGTCCGGCGTGAACAAGCTTTTCAACTTCCAGCCTGATCATATCAAGAGAAAGCCCTAGATTTTGTAAAACAGCCGAGGCAACCCCTTCACCCTCTTTTATAAGCCCGAGCAGTATATGTTCGGTGCCTATATGATTGTGATTAAAACGTTTTGCCTCTTCCTTTGCAAGTATTATGACTTTTCTCGCCCTTTCAGTAAACCTGTTAAACATTATGGCGCCTCCGATTGTGCGTTTTTACGCGGACCGAATATGCTTCTGACTTGCGGCAATCTGGACCCGCATTTTATTAGGACACCGGACCCGGATGATTACTGTTTCTCCATCTTGAGCCTGGATTTAATTATCTCCGCGCGTTTTATATCACGTTCTGACGGCGGCAATAGCTTTCCCGCCATCTTCTGCAGATGAGCGGGCTGTATAAGAATGAAAAGTTCGTTAAGGCTTCGCGCGTCCATATCCTTTATTATGCCGAGACCGATACCTAATCTTACCAGCGACAAAAGATCTATTGTCTCCGCGCTTGTAATAATATGCGCGCTTTCAAGCGTAGCGTAGGCCCGCGATATCTTGTCCTCTATTATATCTCTTTTTTTTTCTTTCAAAAATTCCCTTGAGCCCCTTTCCTGCGAAACGACCTGCTTTATGATTCTCGTCAAATTGTCAATAGTCTCCTCTTCGCCGCGGCCCATTGTGACCTGATTTGATATCTGGAAAAAATTCCCTATCGCTTCTGTGCCCTCACCGAAAAACCCGCGTACAGTAAGCCCTAATTTTGAAACCGCTTTGATCAGGTCGTTGATCTGCCTTGTCATAACAATAGCGGGAAGATGCACCATAACGGAAGCGCGCAAGCCCGTTCCTGTATTTGTGGGGCACGCCGTAAGATAACCCCAGCAATCAGAATAGGCAAACTGGATTTTTCGTTCTATATCTTTTTCAAGCCTGACCATAATATCCCATGCCTCGTTAAGGGCTATACCGGACTGCATGACCTGAAGCCGCAGATGATCCTCCTCATTGACCATTATGCTGGTTTCTTCGCCTCGTGAGATAAAAACCGATTTACGGCCGGTATCTATCGCATGTTCACGGCTGATAAGATGTCTTTCAATAAGAAATTGTTTATCTATCGGGCTCAAAAGTGACATATCAACATACGCCGCATCCTTCATATAGTCGCTGGATAATACGGCCTTTCGGGAAAGTTCAATAACGCGGCTCTTTGTCTGGTCGTCGGACCAATCAACAAACAGCAATCCGTCAATATTTCTGGCAAGCCTTACCCTGCTTGATATCGCTATATCCGATTCAGGGCCTATGCCTTTAAGCCACACGCTGGTATGCTTTATCAGGTTATCTATGTCCATATACGGTCTCGTCATGTTTATCCGGGTGGTATTTTCATCACAACTTATTATACTACACCCGCGTCAACGCTTGCCTTCCCCCGACTCCAGCATCTTAATCTTGTCGCGCAGGACAGCCGCCTTCTCAAATTCCTCTTTCTCAACGGCATCAGCCAATTCCAGCCTGATATCTTTAAGGATATCCTTGGCAGAACGAGGCTTTTGCGATTTCCCGTCAGACCTTATTTTGTCTTTGCGGATTTCACGCGCCTGCCTGCCTATATGGCATGGCGTGCCGTGAATTTTTTTAAACAAGGGAAACAGCGCCCTGCTAAAGGTCTCATAACACCTCGCGCACCCGAATCTGCCAATTTTCTTAAAATTATCATAACTCATGTTGCAAGCAGGGCATTTGATGTTTATATGGCTTTTCTTGGATACCATGTCATCGGGCATATCTACAAGGCCGGACAAAAGCTCCGCTATACCGAAATGCTGATACATTGAGGCGCCTTTGGCTCTGGCACACTGCTCGCAGATGTGCAGTTCCGTTATATTTTCATTTACAACTTCGGTAAGGTGCACCGTTGCCTCGTTTTTCTTACATATATCGCACAACATTCGCGCTCTCCTTAGGATTAGTATCTGACCCCGTCCACTCTGGCCATCTTATGAAATTCTTCCGAAAATAATAATGTCATTGGCCCGGGTTTTCCGGAGGCTATTTTTTTAGCATCTACCCTGACTACAGGTATAAGCTCTGCCGCAGTTCCTGTCAAGAAACATTCATCAGCCGCGTATATTTTTTCGCGCCTGAAGTTGCGCTCTTTAAGGCTGATCTTTTTGGCCCTTGCTATCTCTATAACCGCGTCGCGGGTAATACCCTTAAGGATACCTACTGAAAGCGGCGGTGTATAGACAACGGAATCCTTTATGATAAAAATATTATCTCCGGTGCACTCTGTTACATACCCTTTGGCGTCAAGCATGATCGCTTCTTCACGGCCGCTTTCGGTAGCCTCAATCTTTGCCATTATGTTGTTTAAATAATTAAGAAGATCGGA
>JAQUQI010000013.1 GCA_028716165.1 Candidatus Omnitrophota bacterium | reverse complement strand
CCTATTACAGCTTTTGCGCTCGTCTTCATCCTGTCTCCTGACTTTAAAGTTGCGTAATGTTTATCCTGTCCGTAAAAAAATAACAGACAACGCCGTTGTTAACCGCCTTTATAACAAACACTCCCCTACATGCTAAACCAAGTTGCAGCAAGAGGGGAGCGCGCTCCAAATACAACCAATTTAAACTGATTACTTTCTGATATTGAGTTTTGCTATAAGATTATTATATTCTTCCCGCGAGTTTTTCTGAAGATAATTTAACAGCTTTCTTCTCTGCGATACCATTTTCAAAAGCCCGCGCCTGGAATGATGATCCTTCTTGTGGGCCTTAAAATGCTCGGTCAAACCGTTTATCCTCTCCGTGAGCAGGGCTATCTGAACATGCGAAGAACCCGTATCCTTGTCATTGATCTTGTTTTGTTTTATTACAGCCTGTTTTTTGTCTTTGCTTAATGCCATTGTTGTCTGCCTTTCCTCCAATGTAGTTTGCCAATATTATTAATATGTTTTGAATTATATCAGATATTTAAGCCGATGTAAAGAAAAATTAATGAAGAGTGATGCCGCGGTGGATTGTAACTCATACCGCAAAAAACCAAGCCAAAACCACTCTTACCTTGCAATAACGCTATCCAAGCTCCGTTTCGCGCCGTTTACGGCTTCATAAGAACCGCGTGCCGCGAAGGCGCATGCCGGGAGCTGATATCATTAAATGCCCCGGGCCCTCTTTAGAGCTTCAAGGCATTCCTTTATTCCATCGCTATCCGGCTCCAGCCTAAGCCCAAGCCTGAAACATCCTTCAGCAAGGTCAAGATTATTATTCTTTAAAAAAAATATGCCGATATTCTGAAAAATCATCGCGTCGGCAGGCTTAAGTCGCGCCGCCTCCAGCATTGCTTCAGAAGCGGGCCCTGGCAGGTTGAGGCCGTCAAGCGCAATACCCTTCAGGCAATAAATTAACGGATCATACGGACATATATATTGGGCCAATTTCAAAGCATCCAGGGCATTATCGTAAAAACCCGTAAGACAAAAAAAACGGGCCAGGTTGACATATGATTCGGGATAATAGCCTTTTTCCCTGGCCTCTTCCACAAGCTCTTTATCGGGCATTATTTCAAATTCTTCAAGACAGACAATGTCTTTCTTGGCAATTATAGTTTTGCGGTTTTTGGTTTTAGGAAAAAATACAGAAGTATTTCCGTCAAAAAAAACAAGGTTCCAATCTTTGGAATTGTATAGATATTTAAACATCCCCGCAGTCCGCCAATCATTACAGGGTAAAACAACCAAATCTATCCCCATATTGGGCTGTATCCTATCCAATATGGCGGGCTCCTTCATTATCCTGGTATATGACATCAATAATGCGTCGCCATAAAGTTCGCTTCTGGCATCAATAAATACCCGGCAATCAGGGTAAAGGCCGAATATAAGATAGGCCGAGTTATTAAAACTATTAAAGATATTGCCTTTTATACCTTTATCCTTTATAAAGCGCACAGCGCCTTCAGGCCTGGATGAGGACAAACCTGAAACATTAGGCAAAAACACAATGCTGGCCCAATTGCCCTTAAGATCGCACACGCGCTTTGCCGTTATGGCTATAATAAAATTCCGCGCATAAAAAAAAATGCCACAGAAAATAATTATATATACGGCCGCGGACAGCACCTTGCTTATGGCCAGCCCGAGCCGTTTCTTTGATAAAAATAAAAAACCGGCACCGGATAAAAGATTACCGTCCGATAAGGCAAGGTTACGCAAAGTTAAAATACCGGCCGTAAGGGCCAGTATCGCGTCGTGCCTGCCGGCCTTTAGCGTTATAAAAAGAAACGGGACAACAACCATGATATCAAATATATCAACACGCCTTATATTAAGAAAAAGCGAATAAAAGAAAACAAGGACCATGGCAGGCAAGAGAGCGGGCGGGCCGGCAAATAAGGCGTCATTTATCGGTATGGACCGGAGTTCATTGATCACAGAAAACTGAAAACCGCTTAACGAAATATTTCTTATTATCGCAAGAGGATATAATGCCCCTTTTAAAAAATAGGGGTTGACCGCCAGCGATGCTATAAGGGCGCAAAAGAGGAGCAAAATAGCCTTAAGTGATTTATTATCAAGAGCGTTCAGATTCCAGTCAAAGGGGAGTTTAAGCTTGCGGCACAATATTCTTGACAATATAAACATGAAAACAAGAAAAGGGCCCAATATAAAATATCCATGTAAATTAACCCATAAAATCTGAATAGGGATGAGAAAAAATATGCCTCTTCCTCCCTTATAGGACTTCAGCATGGATAAAAATATCGCCGCGAACAAAAGGCTGATGATATCCGGCCTCATGTTAAAACGGCCGGAGCAGGCAAAAAGCGCGGCCACAGCAGTAAAACACGATAAAACAATGTATTGTTTTGTTCTGGAAGCAGTAACAAAAAGCACGGATGCTATAAGAGCAATCAAGGCAAGGCGGAATATCATAATACCTGGCATGCCCGCAAAATCATATATCGGATAGATAAGCGCCTGAAACAACCAGCTGTGGTCTATCCACGCGCAGGTTTCAAGCAGAAATGAATATAGTTGAGTGCAGGGTATATGATGGCTGCTCCAGATAAGCGAGCCTGTCTTGATATGTAACCAGATATCATTACAACCAATAGGCCTTATGCCTGAAATCAGGGCTGATAAAAGGCCTATGATCGCCATAGAAGGCCTAAGCCAATCATGGCGTATTTTATAAATACGGCTATCTGCGCGCGTATCCATTAATCTTGTTATAGCTACCGCATAATAAGATTATATCAAAAAAGGACAGGTTTTTTTAAACCCATCCCTTATAAAAACAAATGCGCCTGATAATTGACCTGGTATCAGGGGAAGCGTATTAAGCTCCGGCATTTCCTTTGTCGCCGTCCTCTGTCACCCATGCCGTAAGGCCTGATGCCTTACCGCTTCCGGTGGCTAATAGATTATAATTGGTCGCGTCAACACTGGCTATGGAATAAGCGAACACGGCGCCTGTCGGAGTGGTAAAAGGTATATTGGCTACAGTGGCTCCGGCATAGTTTCCGTTTTCCTGCTTGTATAACTCCATGGCAGTCCTCATTGAGCTAAGCCCTGTCCAGGCCTCGGCAAAATAGGCCCTTTTTGCCAGGCCCGCGAATTGAGGCATGGCTAAGGTGGCGAGTATGCCTAAAATAATAATTACGATCAAAACCTCTATCAGAGTAAAACCCTTTTTACGCAGCATCTAATCCTCCTCATTGTTTGTTTAATTTTACCATTCAATCTCCCGCCTGTCAAGAGCTGTGGAGTGGTATAAAAAAATAAAGGGACAGGTTTTTTAAAACCCATCCCTTATAAAAACAAATACGCCTGATAACCGGGCCGGTATCAGGGAAGCGTAATCAAGCTCCCGCATTTCCTTTGTCGCCGTCCTCTGTCACCCATGCCGTAAGGCCTGATGCCTTACCGCTTCCGGTGGCTAATAGATTATAATTGGTCGCGTCAACACTGGCTATGGAATAAGCGAACACGGCGCCTGTCGGAGTGGTAAAAGGTATATTGGCTACAGTGGCTCCGGCATAGTTTCCGTTTTCCTGCTTGTATAACTCCATGGCAGTCCTCATTGAGCTAAGCCCTGTCCAGGCCTCGGCAAAATAGGCCCTTTTTGCCAGGCCCGCGAATTGAGGCATGGCTAAGGTGGCGAGTATGCCTAAAATAATAATTACGATCAAAACCTCTATCAGAGTAAAACCCTTTTTACGCAGCATCTAATCCTCCTCATTTTTTTTAATTTTACCATTCAATCACTCGCCTGTCAAGAGCTGATACTTTTTACGCGTTATTGTCTTATCCGCGTATCCGTTATCAGCATATCGTGTAAAAACAAAAAACATTTCAACTGCTCATAGCGCTTGAAATACCGAATATGGGTAAAAACATGGCTATTATCAGTGTCCCGACCACGGCGCCAATTACCACTATAAGCATGGGCTCAAACATGGTAGCGAACCTAACAACAGTGGCATCTACCCTTTCACCGTAAAATTTAGCAGCACTATCAAGCATATTGGCAAGTTCTCCTGATTCCTCGCCTACGGCAACCATATGCGCGAGCATCTCCGGGAATATCCCGCATTTTATCAAAGGCTCTGCCATTGACCTGCCTTCCCGGACATTCTCTTTAACGACCTGCAGCATTTCCTTTACAATAATATTCCCTGCCGTTTCAATAGTTATGTCAAGCGCGTGCAAAATCGGCGTTCCGCTTTTTATAAGCATATTAAGGCCCGAAGCAAATCTTACAGCCGCAACCTGCTTAATAATATCGCCTATTAAAAACACATTCAGCAATATCAAATCAATGCGCCTGCGGCCTTCATGGGTACTGGCATAATAACGCAGGCCAAATACCGCAAGAATTACAGCAACAACGAAAAATACCAGATACCGCTTGATACTAAGGCAGACATCAAACACAGCCTGCGTAAAAGCAGGAAGCTGGGCGCCAAAACCGGAATAGATACCGGCAAACATAGGTATTACCTTTACAATGAACACAATAACGGCGCAGGCGGCCACACAAAGGACTATCATAGGATATACGAGCGCGCTCTTGATCTTTCTCTGTAAAGAAGACGATGATTCAAGATAGGTTACAAGCTGTTCAAGAGCGAACGGCAGTTGGCCTGTCGCCTCACCGGTCTCAACGATGTTTACCCAAAGGTTAGAAAATACCTTTGGGTGTTTTTCCAAAGCGGACTTCAGGCTGCTGCCCGCGGATATATCCGCCTTGATTGATTCAACGCAGTCATAAAGCCTTTTACTCTGTATCTGAAGGCTGATTATCTCAAAGCTTCTAAGCAGGGTAATACCTGAACCGAGAAGCGCCTGAAGCTGTTTTGCCATTGTAATAAGGTCGTCCAGTTTCACGCCCGGATGCATCTTAACGTGTTTGACCGCGGCAAGGGAAGGTTTATCTGTTTTTTCAGTTTTATGAAAATCAACAAGCACAAGCCCCTGGGCCTGAAGAGCGTTTACCAGTTCGTCTTCGCCGGCAACATCAATAAAACCTTCCTTGGACTCGGATTGCCTTGTCCTGGCATAATATTTATAAGTAGGCATAATTCTCTCCTGTGCGCTAAACGCGGCACATATACTACGCGCTCTGTAAACCGTTAAGCGGCCACTATCTTTTATAACCGCTCTTGGCTTGCTATGGGCCGGCGCGCTTTATTCAAAGGCAGAACTCATCACCTCTTCAACGCTTGTTGTGCCGGACATTATCTTTGATAAACCGTCTTCCACCAATGTCCGCATACCGGACTTTTTAGCGGCCTGCCTTATCATATCCATCGCCGCTCTATCCGCGATAAGCTGACGCAGTTCAGGGGTGATCTCAAGCAATTCATGTATAGCGACCCTCCCCGAGTAGCCTGTATTCTTACAATACTCACACCCCCTTGCCTCAAATATGTCCCGTTTGGTTATGCCATAGCGGTCAGCAATTGCGTCAGGCATCTTAACACAGGCCTTGCACTTGGGGCATAATCTTCTTACAAGGCGCTGGGCCATGATAAGCAAAAGGCTTGAAGCGACAAGATACGGCTCAACACCTATATCGGTAAGCCTGGTAATGGCTGAAGGAGCGTCATTCGTGTGCAATGTGCTTAATACCAAATGTCCTGTCAAAGAAGCTCTGATACAAATACTCGCCGTTTCAATGTCCCTGACCTCGCCTACCATCATTATATCAGGGTCCTGCCTTAGGAAAGAACGAAGGCCTTCGGCAAACGTAAGCCCGATATTGGGCTTGACCTGCACCTGATTTATGCCGCTCAATTGATATTCAACGGGATCTTCAATCGTCATGATATTTTTCTTTGGTGTCATGATATGGTTCAGGGCCGAATAAAGCGTGGTTGATTTACCACTACCGGTAGGCCCTGTTACAAATATAAGGCCGTAGGGCCTTGTTATCACCGATTTAAAACTGTTAAGGTGCTTTTCCGAAAAACCCAGCTTATCAAGCTCAAAAGAGACAGCGCCTTTATCAAGTATTCTCATCACGGCTTTTTCGCCAAACAGGGTAGGTATAACAGATACCCTTAAATCAATGGGCCTGTCTTCAATCTTTACGGTAAAACCGCCGTCTTGCGGCAGTCTTTTTTCAGCAATATCCATCTTAGAAAGTATTTTTATCCTTGATATCAAAGCGGGCAAAAGGTGCTGTGAGGGAGGCGCTATCTGATGTAATATTCCGTCAATCCTAAAACGCACATTTATCTTTTCCTTGAAAGGCTCTATGTGTATATCGCTTGCCCTGTCTTTTACCGCTTGTATAAGAAGAAGGTTAACAAGTTTTATTATAGGCGCTTCTTCGGCCTTTGAGACAATGTCTTCAAGGCTTTCGCTTTCATACTGTTTTTTGAACGCGTTGACGCCTGCCTCCGTTATATCATAGGAGCTGTCAACAGCCTCTTCCAAAAGATCTTTCGCGCCGTAAAACCGTGATATCATTTCCCTGATATCCGCCTTTGTGGCAATAACAGGATTAATATCACAGCCTGTCATCTTTTTCAGGTTATCCATCAGCAAAAGATCAAGCGGGTTGGCAATGGCAACGGTAAGCGATTTCAGGTGTTTTGAAAGCGGCAATACCATATGGCTTCTGGCAAAATACTGCGGTATAATTTTATCAAGGTCATTGTCTTCGGACGGCTTTAACGAACCGTCCTTGATTGACACAAACGGTATATCCAGTTGCTTGGCAAGGGCGTTTGAAAGATCATTTTCCCTGATCAGGCCCCTGTCAACCAATATGTCCCCGATGCTTCTGCCGCTAAGTTTTTGAAACTTCAACGCCTCGTCAATCTGCGACTGGTTAATCAGGCCTTCATTAAGAAGTATCTCGCCAATTTTTAATTTAGACTTACGCATATTACTTTGCTCTTTCCAGCTCTCTCTTTTTCCTAAGTTTTATAACAGTCTTCTGTATCTCTGCCTGCCTTTGACTTGCCGTATCAGGCATAACTTTCTCAACAACAGCCGGCTTGTTCTCGGTCTTTTGCGCGGCTGGCGCTATTTGATTGGCATCAGCGCTGTCAAGTATCGCGTGGGCCGTGATGAAAACAATGATCTCGGTCTGGACCTTGGTTTTGCCTTTAGACTTAAACAGATTTCCTAAAATAGGTATCCTGCTGACACCCGGCACATCTCTTCCCGAGTCTTCTTCATCCGTCTTTAACAACCCCCCTATCGCGATAGTTTGTCCGTCCCTTACCATGACTGTGGCCTTAGCGCTTCTCTTGGTCGGATCCACAAAACTTGAAAAATACGCAGACTGGACAGCGCGCGACACTTCAGGCTCTATCGTCATAGTAATATAACCTTTTTTGTTTACCGTCGGAGTAACCTTTAATGTTATGCCGGTTTCTATCCTCTCCGCCTCTTCAATAACCTCACCCGTATCGGTAACACTTGTCTTTTTTACTCCTATTGCCGTATCGGATGATATCTTTATCTCCGCCGTTTCACTGCTTAAAGACATAATACGCGGTTTGGCTAAATACCTGGCCATGTTTTCACTTTCAAGCGCCTTGAGGACAACGGAAAACTCCTGCAAAGAAAGAACGCCCATCTCATTTTCAAGCTCCGTGCTGTCATCGTCGTCGGTATTGCTTATCTTCAGAAGCCCTTTGGAAAACGGATTGTTATGCCTTACAAACGGAAAATGAGTCAATTTCGTGGGTCCGGTAAACCTTACAAATGTCCCGTCGCTTCCGCCCCACTCAAGGCCAAGGTTTCTCAAGGCGCCCGTATGTATCTCTACTATTTCAGCTTCTATAAGCGCTTGAGGCGTTACGCTGTCAAGTTTTTTTATAGTATCTTCAATGATCGCAAAATCCGAAGGTATCGCGGTTATGATAAGGCTGTTGGTCCTTTTGTCTACAACAACACTGCCGAGTGTTTCACCGTTTACGCCCTTTGAAAGCAAATGTTCTATTACCGGATAAATATCCGCTGATTCGCTTGATGTTGACTCGTCACCGGACTGGCTTATACGGGCGAAATCAAGCGAATAAACCTTTGTCAGCATCTCAACCTTGGCTTTTCCTGATTCCTTGACAATGAAAATAGAACTGCCCTGGGCCTGTTCATAAGTAAGATTGTTGGCCGCCATAATAGAATCAAGGGCATCCCGGACAGTCACGCTATCAAGATACAAAGTGATCTTCCTGTTTTCAATGTTTTCCGTAGCAACAAAATTCAAGCCCGCCTGCTGTGAAAAAACCTTTAAGACGTCTTTCAACGCGGCCTGCTGAAAATCCATTGATATGCTTCGCATCTCCTGGGCAGGGAGAAAACCCGCCCCGGTAAAAAAAACCATTATAAGAATCAACGCCTTCTTTAATCCCGTATTATGGTTCATTCTCATGTTGATATCTCCTCATTTTTTCCGTTCTACCAGCACGCGCTCTCCGTTAAAATCTATCGTTATGCCTTGTTTTTCTATATTAATAATACGCACACCGTCAATAATATCCCCGGCGTTCAAGACCTTGCCGTTAATTATGGCCTGGGGTTTATCGGTGTTCCACACCATACCCTCAATAACAAGACTGGGCATTGGCACGGAAACATGTTCAACGACTTTCTCCTTATCCGAAGCCTTAAGATATGCCTGCAAAAGATTCGTAAAAGGATTCTCTTCACCAGGCGTGTAATTAAAATCCATGCTTTCATCGGGCATAGGTATGGCGTCAATACCTGCATCGGGCGCAAAAACCTCTTCTTTGACACCTGCCCCGCCCCGGCCCTGTTCTCGTTGTGAATACATATGCATAAGGGCTAAAAAGAATATAGGTATTATAATAATTAATATTATCTGCTGTTTTTTATCTTTATCCATGTTTAACCGCTTATTGAATACCCCGCAACCACCATGGCAACAGAGACATTATCATCCGGCTTATAATCCTTTGCCAGGGGCCGGCTGGCCGAGACAGACGCCTCGTTATAACCAGAATCCCCCTGTATTGACAACGATTCTATTTTAGTAATCATGGGTGTACCTTCAATTCTGGCAATAAATAACCCAAGATCATTGAAAGCGCACGTAAAAGACAGATCAACGGACTCTTTTGAAAAAGGCCCCAGGTTCTCTCTTTCACGAGGTTTTGCGGAGACTATACTCACGTTTGACTCTGACGCGGCAGACAATACAAATGATCTCAAAGCTTGCTGATCTATACCATCGTAAAAAAACCTGGCATACTCCTGCTTGATCTTGTCAATCTTTTCAATGTCCTGCCGCAAAACTATTCTTTTAGAAATATCCGAGACCCGTCTCTTAATAAGCTCTCTTTTTTTCGCGTGAGCGCTTGCTATATTAAAACACACAAAAAAAGTAAACAACAGGATTGCCACCGATATTAATACTGCCTTTTTTTTAGGGTCTAAATCAATTTTTACCGGCATATCTATCTCCTGCCCCTGCGGCCAGCTTTAGGTTCTGCCTGCGATCGGGCGGATATGGTAAAATCCGCCACCCATTCATTTGATACGCTGGTCCTGTCAACAGAACCCAGTTCTATATCGTTAAAATAGCGGGTAAAACCGGCATCTGATGTAATAGCGTCAAGAAAGCTATGGATATAATCCATCTCTCTGGCGCTATCGCTTGAAAAAGCGCCTCCGGACAAAACCATTTCCCTGTTAAAGCCAACAGGCAGGCCTGATTCGTTTTTTATAACGGTTTCTTTAAAAACAATCTTCTTTATCCATAAGCCTGCCGGCTGTTTTTTTTGTTCCTTAACATAAAAAGCTATTGCGGACAGCTGCCTGGCCAAGGAAATACGGTCAGACTGCATAAGCTGAAAACACCTAAGAGTCTGCAGTGTAGCGTCCTTTTTTTTCATAAGGCCTTCCGCTTCCAGTGTTGAAGTCATTATAGGCAAAGACGCGGAAGCTTGCTCTAATTGGCGCAATTTGGAATAACCTCCCTTTAGAAGCAATCCGGAGAGAAGATACGCCGCGGAAATGACGGCTACGGCAGCAATGACCTGCACCGCGAGGATACCGAATGCCTGCCTTTTTTCAATAGCCGCGCAAAAAGGCGAAAGATTGACACTATATCCCGACCTTCCAAGGCCTTCCATCGCGGCGCCAACAGCTATAATGGCGGTGGGAGGCAATTTATCGCCGTTTTTTATTTTCATAAAATCATACATGGTTTCGGTGGTAACTTTTAATTCGTTTGAGATATACGCGTCCAATCCGCTAAAAAGCTGTTCGCCGCAAAGGATAACCTTGGAGACGTCATAACCAATCTTTTGCCTGCGGTAATAATCAATTGATACCATCAATTCGCTTGCAATTTTTTCAAATAAAGATTCTTTGTCATCCATAGAAATTTGGATATCCCTGCTCATAAAGGGAATACCGGATTTTATGATACTTATTGAAATGCTTTTCTTATTCTCATCAACATAAAGTATGGCCAAACCGTCTTTTGCCTCCGCCTTCTTGTGCAGCATCAAGACCCGCAGTAAGGCAAAAGGAATGATATCAATACCGGAGGTATGCAGGCCTGCTGCCGTAAACTTAGCGGTATGGTTATTCAACCTTTCCTTTGTGGCAGCCACAAAAAATATGTCTATAGATCTTTTACCTTTGGATGAAGCCTGGACCTTAAAATCACTTACTATCTCATCAAGCCTGAACGGCATGTATTTTTTTGCTTCAAAACGCACCGCCTGGGCCTGTTCGGATTTAGGTAAATACGGCATATCAAAATATCTGATCACCGTGTCAACTGACGGCAGTACGGTATAAACCGACTGGGGTTTGGATTTAAGGCCCTCTGAACCCTTTTTTATCGCGCAGACAAACTCATCCTGGCATGCCGGGGAAACGTCCTTTTCATAATTGTGGTTAATACCGGCACCGGGGGTTATCTCCTGCCTGCTGAAACTTAAAAGCACCGGATTGGACCGCAAACCCGAAAGTTCAGCGATATCCACATATCGCGATGAAATATAAATACCAACGGCCTTTTTTAACATCAGGAAGTCCTGCCTATTATTTTACGCAAGTGGTTAATCTCATTTATAGTGTATTCACGCCACCCATTGACTTTATTGCGCCGGGCGTTTGGAAATATACCTTTTGACTCATAACGAACCAGCGTCTGCTTTGATATACTTAAAAGCCTGGCAACCTCATTAACAGAATAATATTTTTCTGCCTTTATCATTTTATTACCTCAAATACGGTATCCGACACTTGATAGTGTCTGGTATACCTTGATATATTATGAAGGGAGTATATAGTATTTGCTGTGATTAGTCAATAAGAATAAATCGGTAATAATAGCCTATTACTGCTTGAAATCTCATTATTTCTCTTACTATCTATCAAAATCACGGTTTTTTAAAAAAATTAATTTTTATATTTCCTTGGTATCCTTTTATTAAACCAGCAGACAACTTCATAAGGTATCGTATCGCATAAACCGGCTATCTCGTCAACCGTTATAGAGAGTCCTGACTGACTGCCTATCAGGGTGACTGCGTCAGATTTTTTTACATGAGAGACATTGCCTACATCAAGCATGGTCTGGTCCATGCATATACGCCCGACAATAGGCACCCTTACACCTCTGACAAGGGCATGCCCTATATTAGACAATCCTCTGCTCAAGCCATCTCCATATCCTATAGGAATAGTCGCGATCTTAGTGTGCCTATCAGTAGTGTGGGTGGCGCCATAGCTAATTATTCTGCCCGGAGGCACTGATTTAAGAAAGACAATCCTGCTTTTAAGGCTTAATGCCGGTTTAATACGCATTCTGCCGCAGGATATGCCGTGTTTAGGCCATAATCCGTAAAGAATAAGGCCGGGCCTGATAAGGTTCATGTGTGAGCTTTGATAATCAACGACTGCCATGCTGTTAGCCATATGCTTATAACGTATCTTAAAACCCAATTTCTCTATTTCCGAAATCAACAGGTTAAACGCGGCTATCTGGTTATGCGTAAGAATACTATCCGCGTCGGAACTGGCAAAATGACTAAATATACCTTCTATCTCAAGGTTTTTAAATTTGCGCATGGCAAATAGAAATCGCATGGCATCCTTATGCCAAACCCCTATCCTGCCCATACCCGTATCTATCTTTATATGAACTTTGGCCTTCCGGCGCCGTCTTCCGGCGCTTTTATCTATCGCGGCGGCAAGATTGATATCCCCCACAGCCTGGGTAATATTATTGTCAACAACTATAGAAGAGGCTTTGCCAAGTATCACGCCCATCATTAAAACCGGTATATTACAAAAACCTCTTGACCGAAGCAACATGGCTTCATTTAAGGTGCCTACGCCAAGATAATCCACGCCTAAGTCAACGAGCATCCTGGACACCTCCAATATTCCGTGCCCATAGGCATTGGCCTTTACAGGAGCCAATATAGCCGTTTCTTTTGAAATAATTTTTTTAATCTGCCGGAAATTGTGCCTTATGGCAGAAAGGTCTATCTCTATCCATGTCGGCGCATACCCCAAGCAGGCGGCATTATTTAAAACATTACGCGTAATGTTTGCGTGTTTCATCATGTTTTCTTAGAAAACCATGGCCCCGGACTGTTTGGAACAGGCTGTTTTCTGATCTGGCATTCTTTCGGGTATATGTATAAAGGCGACAGCGTAAAAACATTATCTACTATGCCCGCTCTTGACCTCTTAAGGCCAAGCAGGGCGATTATGCCCGGATCGGGCTGCCAGGCCTGCGGCGAAGCCAAATCCTCTTGCGCAAAACCCGCCTTTATCATTTTTTCCCTATAGATACTTATGGCATCTCCGATAAAATACGTCCTGCTTTTAATAAGCGCGGGCAGTTTGTCTATTTCCAAAAGCATTATCCTGCTTAAGGCAATTGGCCCGGCGGGGGTGTTTTTATAAAATCTCGCGTATACCTTTGACTGCCTGGCGTCCCTTATAACGCATATGAACGGATTTGGAGTTACCGCGTTACGCGCGATAGCGTCAATGCTTGGCACGCCCGCAACGGGTTTTTTCAACGCAAACGCCATGGCCTTTATTATTGTGATCCCAACGCGCAAACCTGTAAAAGAGCCCGGGCCAAGGCCTACGCAAAAAAGCCCGACATCTTCAGCGCGCAGGCCGGAAGAGGCCAAAAGCCTGTCTATTTCAGGAAGCATATCAACAGATTGCGAGTTTAAAGAAACGGACCTGAAGGCCTTTATAATATCCTCGTTCTCGCACAGAGCCAGAGCAAAACTATCGCCTGAAGTATCTGCTGATAATATGATCATATCTTCGCCCCTTAGCTTCAAATAAAAAATTTCTGCTGGAAGGCCCTGTTGTATTAATCTTTATAGCAAGGTATTGGCTG
The DNA here is from genome assembly GCA_028716165.1 of Candidatus Omnitrophota bacterium. Classification (NCBI taxonomy): domain Bacteria; kingdom Pseudomonadati; phylum Candidatus Omnitrophota; species Candidatus Omnitrophota bacterium. The sequence goes on along the minus strand of JAQUQI010000013.1, from coordinate 32,613 downwards.
GGTAATAATGCCCCCATACGGCAGGCCCATTCAATAACAACAATACCAAAACCGCTTAAATATTCTTTTACGCCGATATATTCAATGTCTTCAAGCCTTTCAAGACGGTATAAGTCAAAATGATAAAGATTAACACGCCCTTTATATTGTTTGACAAGCGTAAATGACGGTGAATTCACATACTCGTAGTTTGGCACCTTCAATCCGCGCGCTATGCCCTTGGTAAACAATGTTTTACCGGAGCCGAGGTCTCCGTCCAATATAATATTGTCGCCCGCGCGTAAAAAAACCGCGAGCCGGCGTCCAATCCGCATTGTATCATCAGGGCTGTTTGAAACAATTCTCTTTTTCATGAAATCATAATGTCAAAAATGAGTATAACCTTTGGGCAAAAGCCTTCTCCTGCGGCCTGAAGGGCCAACCATGATAATAGAAGGCGCGCCTTTGCATATACGCCCTATAACAAAAAATCCCTTAGGGATAAACCGGGCGCGGTCTGCGGGCATAGTAAACATCAGCTGAAATTGTTCACCTGTTTGCAAAACTTTATCAATGCCACCGGCACGCTTTATTACGGGTATTGCCGATTCATATAAAACAGCTTTTTTTCTGCTCATCCTTAATATATGGCCCAAGTCCGCTAAGAGCCCATCCGATATATCTATCATTGAGGTCGGCATTAAATTTTTTACGATAAAACGGGATTCTTTTATTTTAGGCAAAAAACAAAGGTGATCGGGCTTTTCGCTCAAAGGCCCTGAAAGCACCAATAGGTCCGCCTCTCTTGCTCCATCGCGTGTAACAAGCTCTCTTGCCGCAACCTGGCCTAAAAGAGCCACTGATATAATTATCTTCCGGCAACGGTTGGTATCCCCGCCCACTATATCAATATTGAACCGCCCGGCCAGACGGCGCATGCCCTTATACATATCACTGACAAAAGAACCTTTGGTATCAGGCGGCAGGCCAAGAGCGACAACCGCCCATTTTGGAAGGCCGCCGCATGAAGCGACATCGCTTATATTAACAGCCAATGCCTTATGCCCTATAAATGAAGGCTTCGTTGTTTTTTTAAAATGCGCGCCTTCTATAAGCATATCTGTGGTAAACAACAGGTGTTTACCGGGCCTATGCCTTATTACAGCGCAATCATCTCCTATCCCGCGTAAGACTGAAGCGCTTGTTATAATTTGGCTTGAAATGGCATTTATAAGGTTAAATTCGCCTATCTCTGATACAGGACTGTTCATGCCCGCAAGGTCTTTTGGTATGGCTTTTTCATGATCCCCGCCTCTGTTATAATAGCGCTTATATGGCTTGAAGGCGTGACGTCAAAGGCCGGGTTAAAGGTCTTGATTCCATAAGGCGCGACACGCCTTCTGGAGATATTCGTTATTTCTTCACCCGAACGTTGTTCTATGGGTATATGACTGCCATCTTTTATAGAAAAATCTATTGTTGAGCTCGGCGCGGCTACAAAAAAAGGTATATTATGAGCCCTGGCTAAAACAGACAAAGCATAAGTGCCTATTTTGTTGGCAGTATCACCGTTTCGGGCGATCCGGTCAGCGCCTACAATGATCTTATCCACACCCTTCTGCTTCATTACAACAGCTGCCATATTATCGCAAATAAGGGTCACATCAACGCCTTTATTATGCAGCTCCCACGCGGTAAGGCGCGCCCCTTGCAGTAAAGGCCTGGTTTCGGTAGCATACACCTTAACCCGTTTACCCTGCTCATTAGCTGTATAGATAACAGCGAGCGCGGTTCCCATGCCCCCTGTTGCCAGGAAACCGGCATTGCAATGCGTTAGTATTGTATCATTTTTCTGGATAAGAGAAGCGCCGTTATTGCCTATAGCTTGGCACATAATTCTGTCTTGCTCATGAATAGCCAGCGCCTGCTCGCGCAACGCTTCTATTATTTCCGGTATGCCTTTATCCGCCGCGTTTCGCGCGGCATAAAGCATTTTATCTAATGCCCACGACAGATTAACGGCCGTCGGCCTGCTCTTCCTGATAATGCCTGCTGTCGTATTAAGAGCCGCCAAAAAAACCTTTTTGTCGCGCGTCTTTATGCTCCGGGCCGCAAGAAATAACCCATAAGCGGCAAAAACACCTATAGCAGGGGCGCCTCTGACTGCCAGGGTCCTTATGTAAGAACATATATCCCGCGCGTTTCGCGGAACTATTTTCTTTAATTTACCCGGAAGCAGTCTCTGATCTATTACCATGAGCCTGCCGTTTTTATATGTTATTGTGTCAAACCGCATTGAGGCCTCACCCGTTCCAAATCCGAATCATTGCTTCCGGTTAAAAAAAAGTTCGCCGGCATTTTTATCAGTATGTTCCTCTATATCAGGCTCGGGCAATCCGATAATATCTGCCATTGATTTAAGAAGGTACTTAATGTAAGAAGGCTCATTCCTTAGGCCGCGTTTTTCTTGAGGGCTTAAAAAAGGAGAATCCGTTTCAAGAAGCAATCTCTCCAAAGGAGTGGCCTTGAGCACATCTCTTAATCGGCCCGCATTCTTGTATGTGATATTGCACGTATACGAAATATAAAGCCCTAAGTCCAGACACTTAAAAAGCGCGGCCTTGTCTCCGGAAAAGCAATGTATCACGGCCCTGTAAGGCTTCTCAAGGCATTCCTCCATCGCCTTAAACAGCACATCAAAGGCATCGTATTTTTCAGGCGATTCCTGCCTGCAATGAAAAATCACAGGCAGGCCGAGCTGTCTGCTTAATCCTAAAAAAAGTCTTAAAGCGTTATACTGCGAATCGGCGGAGAAAGTATTCCTATAAAAATCTATGCCTACTTCACCGATAGCTACAACCTTATCGCTTGATACGGCAAGACGCCTTATCTGCTCAATAACCGATTCATCCACTTTGCCGGCTTCATGCGGATGCACACCGCAAGAAGCATACACCATATCATAAGCCCGCGCGAGCGCTAAGGAAGAAACACTGCCTTCAACGCTTGAGGCAACATTGATAATTTTTTTTATTCCGCAGGCCCTCGCTCTTTCTATAACCGATTCTCTGTCGCTTTCATATTGCGAAAAATCAAGGTGCGCGTGCGTTTCTATCATATTAACCTCAAAAATTCTCCGCCATACATCTTCAATCATCAGGCACGATTAGCGCAGTTAGATACCACGCAATCCAGTTATCAAGCAACTAACGTATTCTGGGGAATACGGGATCAGGTTTATTAACCTTACTACCGGCTTTTAACATGCCTCCCGCGTCTTTGATATTCATGGCTTTTTCATCCAGCACTATACCTAACTGCGCCGCTATTTGAAGCGAAGCTTGCGGCATAAAAGGATAAAGCAGAAAAACGCAATACTCAAGCACCTTAAGCAGAATACATATAACCGATTTGAGGTTTTCCAAATTACCTGATTTGGCCATTGCCCACGGTTTTGAAACCTCAATATATTTATTCGCGGCATTTATGATATCCCATACCGCCATAAGGGCTTGATTAAACTTAAACTCGGCAAAAAAAACGTCAAAGCAACTGACAAGCGAACATAGTTTTGACTCTATCAAGCGGCCTTCCTCATCGGAAACGCCTTTATCCGGAATAATAGAATCAAAATATTTTTCAACCATCGTCAATGTCCTGTTGAGAAGATTGCCGATATCATTAGCAAGGTCGCTGTTAAAGCGCGCCACAAAGGCTTCTTCGCTCAATGTGCCGTCTAATCCGGGAGTCATTTCGCGGAGCATAAAATATCTATAAGCATTTTTACCGTATTTATTTATTAGATGAAACGGGTCTATCACATTGCCTTTGGATTTTGACATCTTCTCTCCAGCCGTAAGCCACCACCCATGAGCGAATATGGTTTTCGGCAGGTCTATGCCAAGCGCGTGGAGCATAATAGGCCAATATACGGCGTGGGGGCGCAATATATCCTTGCCTATCATGTGGATATCGCAGGGCCAGACAGTCTCAAACCTCGCGTAATCATCCGCCCACCCGCAGGCGCTGATATAATTGATAAGAGCGTCAAACCACACATAAACAACATAGCCTGGGGCAAACGGCAGCGGGATGCCCCAATCCAAACGCTCTTTCGGCCTTGATATGCAGAGGTCTTTTAAGGGTTCTTTAAGATAGCCCATGACTTCATTGCGCCTAAAATCAGGCTTAATGAATCCAGGATTACGGCTTATATAATCAATCAGCCATTGCTGATATGAGGACAGCTTAAAAAAATAATTTTTCTCGCGTATAGGCTCAACCGCTCTGGCACAATCAGGGCACAGGCCGTCTTTAAGCTGTGATTCAGGCCAGAATGTTTCACAGCAAACGCAATAATACCCTTCGTATTCACCTTCATATATATCGGACTTCTCATAAAGTATTTCCAAAGCTTTTGTCACGGCGCGTATGTGGCGCGTCTGCGTGGTCCTTATAAAATCATCGTATGAAATATCCAAATCTTGCCATAGCTGTTTAAACTTCCGGACAATGCCATCCGCGAACTCCACTGGGCCCAAAGAAGCCTTTTGAGCGCAAGAGGCCACCTTCTGGCCATGTTCATCGGTCCCCGTCAGAAAAAACACATCCTGGCCCTTTAGCCTGCGGTATCTCGCGATACAATCGCACATAACCTGGGTATAAGAATGCCCTATATGGGGCTGGGCATTAACATAATAAAGAGGTGTTGTTACGTAGAAAATTTTTTTTGCCATAAAATTCCCATACAAACCGCGGCTTATCTTTGCTCCCTATTGTAGTCAATCTTAATATGGCGGCCGTCTTCAAGTTCAATAACGGCAATACGTTTAAGATAATTAACGTCTATCACCTTGCCGGAACCGTCAGCGGTCTTGACGCGCTGGCTTGGCTTCGGAAGGCCCTTGGCCGACTCCTTATAGCATTTATGCTCATATGACAGGCAGCACATAAGCCTGCCGCAGACACCTGATATTTTCGAGGGATTAAGAGGCAGGTTCTGGTCTTTAGCCATTTTTATCGTGACAGGCTCAAAATCGCGCAGGAATCTTGAACAGCATAATTCTCTGCCGCACTGCCCGAAACCTCCAAACATCTTCGCTTCATCGCGAACGCCGACCTGTTTAAGCTCAATGCGCGCCTTGAATATCTTGGCCAGGTCTTTTACAAGTTCCCTGAAGTCAACTCTCTCTTCCGCGCTAAAATAAAATATCATCTTACTGCAGTCAAAAGAAAGCTCGGCATTAATAAGCTTCATGCAAAGATTACGTTCGGCAATCTTCCTGTCACACGTCTTTATCGCCTCTTTGGCCGCCTTGCAATTGCGTTCTATCCTGTCCCTGTCCGCATCAGTAGCGATACGTATGATCTTTTTTTGGCTTTTCTGGGAAGCAAGCTTGTCAAGCAGTATCTCTTCACCTGATAGAACCTCGCCGTAATCAAGTCCCCTGTCGGATTCAACTATTACATAATCACCTGCCGATAATTTAAAATCGCCTGCCACATAATGTGCCGTATTGCCCGAACCCCTCTGTTTTACTTCAACCACTTTTATCATTCCCATACCCCTTCCCTAAAAAGATACCGGGTCTTATCCGGCTAAAATACCCCGCCCGGGCAAAAATATCACCCGTGCCCTCAATCGCGGCAGCCTCACTGCGTCAGCTTTTCTTTAAGCAGATTAAAAGTAAGTTTCGCATTCGCATTAAAACGAAAAGCGTTCTTTGCCTCATTTATATAATCCATGCCCGCCTGCGCGTTTAGGCCGCGCGGATTATTTGAGCGTGCCTCAATATCGGCCAGTTTGTCCGCATTGATCAAAATGCTGTCATCTTTAACATATCTGCGCACAAGCACGTCCCTGCAGAAAAACGCCAGGATATCACATACATACTCGTTGGTAAAAGCGCGGTTCGCGGAAAATATATCCTCATCTATCTCAATCCCGGATTGACCAAAAAAATTGTCTATAACAGAGTTCTTCCATAATACAGCTCCTGCTTCCTTAAGCAAAAGCGCTCTTTTTACATCTGATCCGGATAAAGATGAAAGCAGGATTGCCTCTTTCTCATCAGTGTTAAAATTTGCCGCCAGGATATTAGCCACATCAGCTTTTGATAAAGGCTTAAACCGTATTATCTGGCAACGCGACACTATTGTATGCAGTAATGACTTTTGGGAGGAAGCTATAATGATAAAGACCGTATTAGACGGAGGCTCTTCCAGCATCTTCAAAAGAGAATTAGACGCCTCATCGGTCATATCCTCTCCGTCAATAACAGCAATATTATACCTGCCCTGCAGAGGCTTAAGTGAAAATCTTATCTGCAGGCCTCTTATGGTTTCTATGGATACAGACTTCTTACCCTGCTCCTTTTGGATAAAAAAAACATCGGGATGAGACCTCTTTTCAATCATAATACAAGACTGGCATATGCCGCAGTTGTCATCGGCCTTCTGGCCGCAATTTAAAAGCTTGGCAAATTCCACGGCGGTTTTATGCCGGCCTATGCCGCTCGGGCCCAAAAATAAATACGCGTGGGATATCTTCCCGGATAGCATGCCTTTTAAAATAAAATCAACGACCCTGTCTTGGCCTTTTATGTCTTTTAATGACATTTAGAACCAGTTCCTTTATTAGATAATGGGTGGCCTGCGGCTCTTTCGCGTCCACAGATATAGTCTCTATCCTTTTTGGAAATCTTTTCGCTATCTCAAGATAGCCCTTCCTTACCTTGTTATGAAAATCGCGGCCCCTCTTTTCAATCCTGTCTGAAAAACCCTTTACCCTCTTTGACCGCTTGAGCCCTTCTCCAACATTAGTATCCAGAAATATCGTAAGATCAGCGGTAATTGACCTTGTCACAAAACGATTGCATAAACGTATAAGCGATTTATCAATGCCAAGCCCATACCCCTGGTAACACAGGGTGGCATCGGCAAACCTGTCGCATATTACGATAAAACCTTTTTCCAGGGCCGGGGCTATTTTTTCGTCAACCAACTGCGCCCTGGATGCCAGATACAGCATGGTTTCGGCGCGGGCGGATATATTACCTCTAAAATGCAGGAGTATATTACGGACGGATTCGCCCAGCAATGTGCTGCCCGGGTCCCATACGCGTAAGACCTTGTGCCCTTGGCGCCTTAAAAAAGCCTCTAATAATTTTGACTGCGTGCTTTTACCGCTTCCTTCGGGGCCCTCCAGTGTGATCAATACGCCTTTATCTACTGTTTTCGCCACGATGTTATCCCCTTGCCGTCTTCAATAATGATACCTTTTGCCCGCAGTTCATCTCTGATAATATCGGCGCTTTGGAAATCTCCTCTGGCCCTGTGGGAATTTCTTTTTTCTATCATAACCTTCACATATGCCTCCAAATCCTTATCAATGCCAATGGGCGTTTCAAACGTAAGATTAAAAATTGAAGCAAGATCTTTTATGACTTTAGCGGCATAGGCAAGGCAATGACAGTCCCCGGCTGACCTGGAATTAGACAGTGTCATTATCTCAAACAACCTTCCAAGGGCCTGCGGAGTATTAAAATCATCATCCATCGCCGCGATAAAACAACTCTTTAGCGCGTCTATATCCGATTTCACCCTGTCATCCATCGCTTTTTCGGCAATACCGCGTTTTTTTAAATCATTATCTGACCTGGCAAAAAATATAATAAACCTTTCAAGCGCGGAGGCAGCCTGCCGCATCTTCTCTTCGGAAAAATCAACGGGGCTTGAATAATGGGCCTGCAAAAATAAAAGCCTTATGGAATCCGCGCTGTATCTCTGCAAAGCGTCCTGGATTTTAATAAAATTACCCAGCGATTTTGACATCTTCCGGCCCTCTATAGTAAGAAGGCCGTGGTGCATCCAGTATTTGGCAAACGGGAAACCGGTATAGGCCTCGGACTGGGCTATCTCGTTTTCGTGATGAGGAAACACAAGATCTCCGCCTCCGGCATGTATGTCAAGGGTTTTGGTGTTTAAAAATTTCTGGCTCATTACAGAGCACTCTATATGCCATCCCGGACGGCCACTGCCCCATGGGCTGGGCCATGACGGTTCGCCTTCTTTGGAGCTCTTCCACAAAGCGAAATCAAGGCTGTCTCTTTTCCCGGCACCCGGCTCTTTCCTGACTCCTTCTCTCATATTCTGTATGTCCTGCTTTGAGAGCTTGCCGTAGCATTTGGCTTTTTTTACTTCAAAATACACATCCTGTCCGGACTGATAGGCATAACCTTTTTCAATAAGGATCTTGATATACTCTATAATATCCGGTATATTTTTCGTGGCCCTCGGCTCTTCGGAATCTTCATCAAGAATACCGTAACGTATTCCTAAACATTCAAGGTCATGCTTGTAAGAGGTTATATATTTTTCAACAAGCTGCCTCCAATCCATGCCAAGCTCAAGAGAACGGTTGATGATCTTATCATCTATATCGGTTATATTCCTTACAAAATTTACCTTATAGCCTTTGTATTCAAGATAGCGCCTTATAGTATCAAAAACATAAAGGCTCCTTGCGTGGCCGATATGACAGTCATCATAAACAGTGACCCCGCAGGTATACATATTAACGATATTACGGCTGGCAGGAATGAATTCCTCTTTTAATCTGGTAAGAGTATTATATATCTTCATTTCTTTTCAAGATCCGCTATCCTTTTTTCAAGCATCTCCATGGATTGCTTTATCGGATCCAGCATATGAACATGGTCAAGCGACAGGTCCATACGTTTGCCGGCCTGTTTAGTAATGCGTCCGGGGACACCTACTATTGTTGAGTTTTCAGGCACATCCTTTATCACAACCGCATTAGCGCCTATATAAGAATTAGCGCCTATTGTTATATTGCCTAATACTTTTGCCCCCGCGCCTATGACCACATTGTCCTCTATATTGGGGTGCCGTTTACCTTTTTCCTTGCCCGTGCCTCCGAGAGTAACACCCTGGAATATGGTGACATTGTCTCTTATAACGGTGGTCTGGCCGATAACGACGCCCATGCCGTGGTCAATAAATAAGCCCTTTCCTATTACCGCGCCCGGGTGTATTTCTATGCCTGTCATAAAACGGGCCGCCTGCGATATAAACCTGGGCAATAAAGGCACTTTTAAGCTGTAAAAAAAATGCGCTATCCTGAACAATATAATAGCGTGCAGGCCGGCATAGGTAAGTATAACCTCAATGCGCCCACAGGCCGCGGGGTCTCTATCAAATACAGCTCTAATATTATCGTCAAATATTACAGCGATTAAAATCAGGGCTACGCAGACAAAGACTGCGGCAATGAAAAAAATCAGCATAATAACCTCCCGTGGAATATTCCGGCAAAAACCCTTGTAATATATAAAAATTTAAACCGTCAGACCTAACCTACGTTAAGCAAAATAACCGCGTAAGCGCAAATGCAATCGCGGCGGGTCTCTTCGCTCGTCTTGGCCTTTATACTTACTCTGTCCGTGTTGATTTCAAGAAATCCCGCGATTTCCGCTGCCATCCGCTGTTTATAAGAAGACAGATTGGGGCTGTCGCATACCACTACCGTATCCAGATTTATGATATCAACCGCCCTTTTTTTGCGGACTATCCGGCATGTCATGCGTATCAGTTCACCCCCGGAGATTCCGCGAAACCGGCTGTCCGTATCAGGGAAATGTTCACCGATATCAGGCTCATTGCAGGCTCCAAGAATAGCATCGCATATCGCGTGGCAAAGAACATCAGCATCAGAATGCCCGATAAGGCCTTTGGAAAATGGTATATTAACGCCTCCCAGGTATAAAGGCCTTCCTTCCGCCAGCCTATGAAGGTCATAACCTATACCTATGCGGTTTTCCATATCAATTTTCTCCAGCCTTGGCCATATTTTTATTATTGCGCCCTTTCAAGAAAAGCGCGAAAACAAGATCTTCGGCAGTTGTTATCTTGATATTTGCGTAAGTAGACTGCACAAGTCTGACCCTGTTACCGGAATATTCAACTATGCCTGAATCATCTGTAAACCGGCTGACAGCCCTGCCGGCCTTCTTATATGCTTGTTTTAAAATATCCGCCTTAAATACCTGCGGCGTCTGAACCTCCCAAAGACTTGACCTGTCCAGCGTCTTGTCCACAAAATGCTCTCCCTTAAAAGCCTGTTTTATGGTGGATTTAGCTCTAACAGCCGCAACAGCACAATTATATCTTTTAGCGGCCGATATTGTTTTGTTCACTATGCCCTTGTTAATTATAGGTCTGGCGCAATCATGGACAAGAATAAAATCAGAACCTTTATTGACAAACTTTAAGGCATTGGCTACCGAAAATCCGCGGCAACTCCCGCCTTCAATAACATGCCTTACTTTGCAAAAACCTTCCCTTTCAATAACCGCCTTTATTTTATTTATGTTTCTTTTTTGGGCGGCTATAATGATCTCTGAAATACAGGCAATACCTTCCAGGACATTGAGGCAATGGCAAAGCATTTCCTTGCCATGGATCATTATAAACGGTTTATCTGTCTTTGACCTCATCCTCCTGCCGTAACCTGCGGCAGGGATTATGGCAGTAACCTTCATTTATCTTTGCCGTCTTGATGGTTTAAGGCTTTTGCAAATATCATCCTGCCTGCCGAGGTCTGGAGAACACTTGTTACGCAGATACGCCTTCTCTGCCCAATAAGCTGCCTGCCACCCTCAACAACTATCATGGTGCCGTCTTCAAGATAGCCTATGCCCTGATTATGCTCTTTTCCTTCCTTTACGATCTTAATATCCGTTTCCTCGCCAGGCAGCATCACAGGCTTTAACGCGTTACTTAAATCGTTGATATTCAATACCTGGACATGCTGAATTTCTGCGACCTTATTAAGATTATAATCGCTTGTAAATATTCTGGCATTCAATATCTTGGCTATCTTTACCAGCTTTGCGTCGGTTTCTTGTACTTCGGGAAAATCCTCTTCGTGTATCTTAATATCCATATTCGCGCTTTTCTGCATCCGGTTCAATATATCAAGGCCTCTTCTACCCCGGCTTCTTTTAATAGGATCAGAGGAATCAGCCATCTGCTGTAATTCTTTCAAGACAAAGCGAGGCACGATAAAACACCCACCCATAAAACTACTTTGGCAAATGTCTATAACCCTGCCGTCTATTATAACGCTTGTATCCACAACCGTGATATCATCCCTTCTGTCCTGCCTTGTAAATTTCACGTAAGGTATTATCAGGCTAAACTCGTCTTTGCCTCTTATCGCAAGCATCACGCCGAGATAACAGAATATAAGCGTGCTAAAAACGCGCACCGTGAAAGCAAGCGCGGTATTTGAATAACGCATGGATTCAAAAATAAATGAATCTGTTATAAGCCTCACCATTAGAAGGCCTGTCAAAAACCCAAAAATTCCTGCGGAAAGACCCCTTAAAGAAATATTCTTCATGCTCAATTCAATCCAAACAATCAATAAAGATACGGAAAAACCAAACGCTAAACCTATCAATGGCCATGAGGAAGCGCCCGGGCCTGCGAAAGATACGCCTAACTGATAGCTTATAACGGTACTGGCAACGACAAAAAACACTCTGATAAACGACAATGCCATTTACTGCCTCCTTTTGAACTTGCTATAAAACCCTGACAGCATTAAACGGTCTGCTGTCTATGGCTGATTTTGTCCTGAAACTTTCTTAATATAAAAAGGCTTACTACTATAAGCGCCGTCGCGAAAAATGAAATAATAAAAAGGCCCGAACCGACCGCCAGGCCTACACCGGCCACCGACCAAATACTCGCCGCTGTCGTAAGCCCGTGTATTGAAACCCGGCTTCTGATGATAGTTCCTGCGCCAAGAAAGCCTATGCCGCTGACCACCTGCGCGGCAATACGGGCAGGATCCACATCAGTTAGGCCTATATATATATCAAATATATGCATAGAGGTAAGCATCATCAGGCAGGAGCCTATGCATACAAGCGTATGGGTGCGAAAGCCCGCGGCCTTTGAGTTAATCTCTCTTTCCAAGCCCACAATACCTCCTAATACAGCTGACAATATAAGCCTTAATACCATTTGAAGTTCTGTTACCATGGCCTCTCCTTTTGCCGTATTATATCATAAATGGCCTGAATCTGCATAAGCAATCTTTTTGCCCCAACCTTATTCTATCCTGCCTAGCTTGGAGAAAAAACAAAAACCCTTAAAAAGGCATATCGGACATAGCCGTAAAATCAAGACTTCCAAATATATGCCTATTATACTTGTAGCTTCCCAAGGCAGCGATCATGGCGGCATTGTCTAATGACATGCCCCGCGCAGGCAAAAATAAGTCTATGCCCTCTCTGTCGCACAATATCTTTAGCCTTTTCCTAAGCTGGCCGTTAGCGCTGACACCGCCGCCAACCAAAAGGCTTTCGGAACGGTTTTTGAGACAGCATATCCTTGTTTTTTCTATTATAACGTCAAATACCGCGTCCTGGAATTCCCTGCATATATCTGCGGTAGAACACGGCTTACCTTTCATACCGCGGACAAGATTGAGCACCGAAGTTTTAATGCCGCTAAAACTAAAATCCATGGAGCCCGCTTCAAGAAATGGGCGCGTAAATCTTATTTTTCCAGGCCTGCCTTTCGCGGCCAACTTTTCTATGACCGGCCCCCCGGGATAACCTAAGCCAAGCACCCTTGCCGCCTTATCAAAGGCCTCTCCACAGGCATCATCCCTTGTCTGCCCCATCAGCTTAAGATTATCAATGCCCCGCATATGGACAAGAGTAGTATGCCCGCCTGACACCACAAGCCCGGTAGCAGGAAATCGCGCGGCCTTATCGGTTGACAATAAAGCCGCGTAAAGATGCCCGTGAAGATGGTTTACGGGTATTATCGGTATCCTAAGGCAATAGCTAAGCGCCTTGGCCATGGAAACGCCTACCAGCAAAGCGCCTATCAAGCCAGGCCCCTGCGTTACGCTTACAGCTTTTATGTCTGATAGCCCGGCCTTTGCCTGCTTTAAGGCTTTATCTAAAACAATATTTATATTTTCCGCGTGGTGCCGGCACGCTATTTCAGGAACCACACCGGAATATTTTTTATGAAAACGCAGGCTTGAAACCACTACGTTTGACAATATGTTCTTTTCTCCACAGGCAACAGCCGCGGAAGTCTCATCGCATGATGTTTCTATGCCCAGAATTAACGCATTATTTTTTTTCAACGCGGTTCTCATGCCTCAACCGGATCTTTTGAAAGCAGTCGTTCATAGCCTTCTTTGTCTCCAAGCAGAGTAATTGCTTGCGCAATATATTTATCCCGTGCAAGGGCCTGTTCAGGGGGCAGGGTTTCTTCTGGCTCTTCCTCATGGCTGGATTCGGAATCGGGCATATCCTGCGGTATGACAATATCAGGCATTATGCCTTTCTCGTGGATAATACGGCCTGAAGGGGTATAGTAATAACTGGTTGTCAGACGAATAGCCGAATTATCCTTAAGAGGTATCACGGTCTGAACAGAGCCTTTTCCAAAACTTTTATTCCCTATAATTACGGCTTTTTTATTGTCTCGTAATGCCGCGGCAACTATCTCGGAAGCGCTGGCAGAACCTTCATTGATAATTACGGCAATTGGAAAACCCTCATAGATTTTAGCGGCCCTTGACCGGAACAGGGCATTTTGCCCTTCAAACCTTCCCCTGGTTGACACTATTGTCCCGGGCTTTTTTATAAATTTTTCACAAACCATTACCGCCGCTTCCATTAATCCTCCGGGATTATTGCGCAGGTCAATGATCAGCGCCTTAATGCCATTCTTGACAAAATGCCGCATGGCCTTATTAAGGTCAGAGGCTGTATGCTTCTGAAAATCAGCTATCCTGATATAGCCGGTATTTTCACCGTTAAGAAAACAGTGCCTCACCGACTGGACCTTGATAACAGCCCTTTTTAATACAAACTCTTTCATTTCCTGGTCCGGCCCGCGCAGAACGGTCAAACGGACAGTGGTCCCGGGCTTGCCCCTTAATAAGGCTACCGCATCATCTAAACTGTAATCCTTTGTGAGTTTATCATCTATTTTAATTATTCTGTCTCGGGGCAATACCCCCGCTTTCTGGGCCGGGGTCGCCTCAAGCGGGCTTATCACAATAAGCATACCATCTCTTACCGACACCTTAATGCCCAGGCCCCCGAATTCGCCCAATGAATCTGCCTGCAGCCTCATATACTGTTCATGTGAAAGAAATTCGCTGTGGGAATCAAGCGACGAGACCATGCCGTCCAATGCGCCATAGACAAGTTCTTTGGCAGGCACTTTCCTGACATAGTTGGCATCAATAAGGGTAAGGGCGTCAGCAAGAAGACCAAGCTCATAAAAAATATCGTCTTCGGCGCCGGATACCGGTTTCGCGGAATCCTGGCTTAATTCTTCCGCTGAAAAGCCGCAAGCGAGGAATAGCGCGAGGCATATTGCCCATGATAAACAAACAGATTTAAACACCTTCATGCCCTGCCTCAAGCAGTTTTTTAAGGGCCTGCCCTGCCATAACAGGATCGGCTTTGCCTTGCGATTTTTTCATAATCTGGCCTATCAAAAAACCTAAAGCGTTCTTTTTACCCGAGAGATAATCCTCTTTTACCTTTGGATTGCTTTGAAGGACATCGGCGGCAATACTCTCTATGGCAGTTTTATCGGTTATCTGGAGAAAACCCTTTTTCTTTACTATATCTTTGGCAGGCACGCCCGAAGATATCATCTCTTCCAAGACGTCCTTGGCCATATTATTGCTTATAAGCTTGCTGTCAATGAGCCGGATCATGTCAACAAACATGCCGGCATTAATAGCAATCTGGCTAAACCGGCAATTATGCTCATTAAGATATGCCTGAACGCCGCCTGTAAGCCAATTAGCAATGACCTTGGGCTTAGGATATAATTTAACGGACTCTTCCATAAAATCCGCCATGCGCCTGTCAGAGGTAAGCAGGCACGCGTCGTATTCCGAAAGGTTATATTCTTTGACAAACCTGTTCATTTTAGCCCGCGGCATTTCCGGCAGGGATTTTTTCAGCATCAAGACCGTGTCCCGCTCTATAATAAAATCATTGAGATCGGGATCAGGAAAATATCTATAGTCATGGGCCTCTTCTTTGGTCCTCATAAGCTCGGTAATCTTTTTCTTTTCGTTCCAAAGCCTCGTCTGCTGCACAATCACGCCGCCAGAAGATAAAATCTTTGCCTGCCGGTCCTGTTCATACTCAAGGCCCTGCCTTATAGCCTTGAAGCTGTTCATATTCTTGAGCTCTACTTTCGTGCCAAGGCCTTTTTCTCCGGCGGGCATCAAAGAAATATTGGCGTCGCAACGTAATGACCCTTCCTCCATATTGCAGTCGGATACATCCAGGTACTCCAATACCGATTTCAGGGTCTTCAGATATGTATATGCCTCATCGGGAGAAGAGATGTCGGGTTCGCTGACTATCTCAAGCAAGGGCGTTCCCGCGCGGTTTAAATCTATAAAACTTGAAGATCCGCCTTCATCGTGTATAAGCTTGCCCGCGTCCTCTTCCATATGCGCGCGGGTAATGCCTATCTTTTTAATACCGCCTGTTGTCATTATCTCCAAAAAACCGTTTTGCGAAAGAGGCATATCGTATTGGGAGATCTGGTAATTTTTAGGCAGATCCGGATAAAAATAATTTTTTCTGTCAAACTTCATCCGTCGCGCAACCTCGCAATTAAGCGCGAGAGCGGTCTTGACAGCGCGGTAAAGATATTGCCTATTAAGAACCGGCAGGGAACCCGGCATGCCAAGGCATACGGGGCACACAGACGTATTGGGCTCTTTACCAAAGCCGTTCTCACAGGAACAAAACGCCTTTGTCCTGGTGGATATCTGCAGATGTATCTCAAGGCCTATGATTGTCGTGTATTTTATATTATCCATTGTTTTTATATGAAGATAAAACTATAAAACCGGCTTTACCTTTTTCCAGCCGGCATTCTGTTCGTAAGAATAAGCCGCGCGGAGGAGTTTTTCCTCTTCAAAGTGTCTTGCCATTAACTGCATGCCTATGGGCAGTCCTCTCTCGTCATAACCGCACGGCAGTGAGATCGCCGGTATCCCCGCCAGATTTGAGGGAATGGTAAAAATATCGGAAAGATACATGGCAAGCGGGTCTTCTATCTTTTCGCCTATTTTAAAAGCGGTTGTAGGCGTGGTAGGCGTGAGTATCATATCGCATTCATTAAAAGCCTTATCAAAATCCGCTTTGATAAGCGCGCGGACCTTGCACGCCTTAAGATAATACGCGTCATAATAACCACTGCTCAAAGAATATGTACCCAGTATTATGCGGCGCTTGGCTTCAAGGCCAAAGGCCTCGCCCCGCGTCCTCATGCACATATCAATAAGAGCGTATTTTTTATTTGCCTCCTGATATCTATACCCATACTGCATACCGTCAAACCTGGCCATATTGGAAGAGGCCTCTGAACAGCCTATTATATAATAACAACTTACAGCATATTCCGTATGGGGCAGGGATATCTGCCTTATATCGGCGCCAAGGCCTTTATAAACCGAGATCGCCTCATCTATTTTGGCCTTAACGCCTTTGTCCAGGCCTTGTATAAAATACTCTTTAGGAAGCCCTATCCTCATGCCCTTTACCGCGCCCATAAGCGACTTGGTATAATCCGGGACAGGAACATCGGCTGAAGTAGAATCCAGTTTGTCATATCCGGCTATAACGCTTAAAAGCATGGCGCAATCCCTGACATCCTTTGTAATAGGCCCTATCTGATCAAGACTTGAGCCAAAGGCTATGAGCCCGTAGCGCGATACCCTCCCGTATGTAGGCTTGAGGCCGACAACGCCGCATAAGGCGGCGGGCTGTCTGATAGAGCCCCCTGTATCGCTTCCGAGCGCGAGTATAGCCTGGTCCGAGGCAATAAGCGCGGCGGCGCCGCCGCTTGAACCGCCCGGTATTCTCTCTAAATCATAAGGATTTTTAGTCGGGCCATAACAGGAAGTTTCGCAGGAACTGCCGAAAGCGAATTCATCCATATTGGATTTTCCAAGCAATAATACGCCGGCAGACTTCAACCTGGATACGACAGTGGCGTCATATGGGGGTTTAAACCCCTGGAGTATCTTTGAGGCACACGTCGTCAACTCGCCCTTGACGCATATATTATCTTTTAGCACGACAGGAACATTCGGAAGGCTAAACCCCTGGCGGCAGCTTTCGTCCAGATTATCAAGACGAGCCGCCCTATCGGTAACCGCGCCTTTGTCAAAATTAACAAAACCCGATACCCTGCTGTCAACTTCGTCATAACGGCTGATGACAGAAGACGCTATATCAGCGGCCTTTATCTTGTTTTCGGCAGTCGGATCTGCTAATTCGTGGGCGGAGAGTTTGCAAAAATTATTCATTTGACTCTATTATTCTAGGGACTTCAAAGAAACCTTTATTGCGTTTAGGAGCATTGGCAAGCGCCTGCTCAACGGACAAGGACTGGCCAGGATTATCATCACGCAGTACATTAGTGTTTGAAACGATGTGGCCGCACGGTTTAACACCTTCTGTTTGGCATTGCCCTAATTTTTCCATATATGAAAAAACATTATTCAGCTGGCCTGAAAATAATTCCTCTTCTTCGCTTGTTAAAAATATCCGGGCAAGCCTTGCCACATATTTGATATCATCTCTTTTGATCTTCATTCTTTTACCCGCGTCTTTATAGCAAAAAAAATCATTTTATTGGCCATATTACTTTACCAGCATTTGTTTTGCAAACGTAGAATACCATATAATGCCGGCAAAGTAAAGCCATAAGCGATTCAAATACAGAGGTTGTCCGGGAAAGATAAAAAGTCCTGCTAAAAAATATTAGAATTCAGGGCCGCGAGGTTTGTCCGTGCGCGAATGCGGGCTAAGGGCCTCTGATAATTTCGCCATCTCCTCAAGGCCAAGCTCCTCGGCCCTGACGCGCGGATTTATTTTTAGCAGGCTGAATGCGTCCATAATAGCGGCCCTATCCAAGCCCAGTCCGGGCGCGCATTCAAGGGCATTATAAAGGGTCTTCCGCCTCTTATTAAAACCTGCCTTTATTAATTTAAAAAAATATTCTTCGCTTGCAACATGTACCGCCGGGCATTGCCGGACGTTTAATTCAATAAGCGCGGAGTCAACGGCAGGGGCGGGAAAAAAAGAACCTCTGCCTATTTTGCACAGCTTTTTTGCGGTGCAATGATATGATATGCCTATAGTAAGCATGCCATAATCCTTGCAGGCAGGACCCGCGGTTATACGGTCGGCAACCTCTTTTTGAACGGTAAAAAACATGGATCCTATCCGTGACTTTTGGCAAAGCATGTGAAAAATTACCGCTGATGTAATATAATACGGCAGGTTGCCTACAACCTTTACCTTCTCTCCGAAATCAGGTATTTTATAGCGCAGAATATCGGAATTGACTATCTCAATATTACCGCTATCCGCAAAATAACGCTTTAAGAAATCCGAGAACCCACGGTCCTTTTCAACGGCAATCATATTCGCGCACATCGGTTGTATGCCTTCAGTCAAAGCCCCAAGCCCCGGGCCGATTTCCAGCACCGTTTCATGGCGGCATATGCCGCATAAACTTATTATCTCATCCCTCTTGCCGGCATGGACAAGAAAATTCTGCCCCAGGGCCTTATTGACCGAGAGGCCGTTATCTTTCAGTATACGCCTGATTCCGGACGCGTTATGCAATATTAAATACCTATGGGTTTATTGAAAGCCTGGCAAAAACTGCCAGGCATTGGCAAAAATAAACGTATCTTAGTTTCAAAAAATCGAGGCGGTGTTTGCGGCTAATGATGAAAGATCTTATCCTGCTCAAATTTATTATTGGATATCATAAACATGCCTATAGCCGTCCTGATAGCCTCTTTCATGCTGTCAGGGTTTGCTATACCCTTGCCTGCTATATCAAGAGCCGTCCCATGGCCGCAAGATGTTCGTATGAAAGGCAGGCCCAATGTAATATTTACCGCCTTGTCGCGGCCGGCCATTTTCAGCGCGACCAGGCCCTGGTCGTGATACATACACATAACAGCGTCGTATTTACCTCTGGCAAGCTCAAAAAAAACTCCATCTGCCGAAAGAGGCCCTTTGGCATTGACATCTTTTTTCAATACCTTCCTGATAGCCGGTATTATTATGCTTTTCTCTTCATTGCCTATAAGGCCGTCATCGCCGGCATGGGGATTAAGCCCGCATACGGCTATAATCGGCCTCTTTATTCCAAAAAAACGCTTCAAATAAGCATTTACCAATAACAACTTATCGGATATGTCATTGCTATTAAGGCAAAAGGATACGTCTTTTACGGGCAGATGAGTGGTTGCCAGAATCACCCTTAGCCTGCCGCTGACAAGCATCATCGCAACACGCTGATGTTTGGTTAAATATGCCAAAAACTCGGTATGGCCTTTGTGTGTAAAACCCGATAATTCAGCCGCGCGCTTATGTATTGGCCCTGTCACCAGCACATCAAATTTACCGGCTTGCGCCAAATCAACAGCTTTTTTTATATAACGAACGGATTCGCCACCTAATACGGCCGATATCCTGCCGCAGGAAAATTTAACCTTCGCGGCTTCAGGAATGTTCAGAAATAATATATCTGAATTAGAAAATTCTATACCGGCATCATCTTCTATCACGGTATACGGCATATCTTTAACATAACCGCAGCAGGCTTTATTAAAAAAAGATATATTGCCTATAATTAAAAAATTGGCAAGCCTTCTCACTGCCCGGCTTGCCAACGCCTTTGATATAACTTCAGCTCCTATGCCCGCGGGATAACCCATGGTAATGCAGACCCTGGGCTTAATTAATTTTGATATACGCATCCTCTTTCAGTTTGCCCACGAATTCCCTTAAGGTCAGTTCCGACTCTCTCTGGAAAAGCCTCTCTTTGATGGTGTCCGTTACCTCTGTTATCGGGGATGTGGAGGCTTGTTTTTTGTCAATCATTTTAATGATGTAAAAACCCGATGTTGTCTCAATCACACCGGATACCTGGCCCGGAACAAGCCCTGACAGGGCTTGTTCAATCTCGGAAATAGTGCTCCCGGCCGCCATATAGCCCATGTCACCGCCTCTTTGGGCGTTAGGGCCTTGTGAAAACCGCGCGGCAAGAGGGTCAAAATCATCGCCTTTATTTATTTTCATCCATATATCTTCGGCGAGTTTCCTAGCCTGCGGCAACGGCATCTCATCCGTAGGTTTAATGAGTATGACCTTAAATCGGACAGTGTCGGGGACAGTGAAATCCTTTATGTTTCCGTAATAATAGGCCGTAACCTGGGACGGGGTTATATTAACACGGCTGCCAATAACGTCATTAACAAGCTTGCGCATCATTATTTGTTCTTCATATTTTTTTTTAAGGCGCGCAAGGGTTATGCCGGATGAATTTATTGCGCGGTAAAATTCTTCATCACTGCCGAACCTCTTCTTTACGTCATCAACCCTTTGCTGTATTTCATTATCCTCAACCGTCACGCCCCTTTTGACGGCCTCTTGGGATATAAGCTTTTCTTCAATAAGCCTGTTGAGCGCGTCCTGGCGCGCTTCATCCATTTTCTCTTTCAGGCCTTCTTCGCCGTAGCGAAGCCTGTAATCGGCGATAAAAGGCAGCATGGATTCCTGGAGCTCGCTTTCGGTGATAACGTCTTCGTTTACGACAGCGGTGATTTTGTCAACCAAAGAAGCTGCCATGGCATAGCTATGGCAGACTGCAAAAAAAAGGCACAAGACAGACAAGAATTTGAATATTATTTTATTCTGCATGGCAATAAGGTAACGAATTGAACCGCCTAAAGTTACCGGATAAAACTTTACCCAAAAGAGCCCCCGCGTTCCACGTTTTTAACGCGCCATTGATAAACAGGGCCTGACAAGGCCTATTGCGCCGTGCCGGTATCCGGCAGATCATTTTCCGCGTCAGGCTCTTGAGCATTTTCTTTTTCTAAAGATTTCAGCATGTCTTCGTTAAGCGATATCCTGGCCGCATCCTTCAGGGTTTTTGTAAAATCCGCGAAACTTTGCCTTTGTTTATCGCGGATAATAGATGTCATAACATCGTCTTTTACCTCTTCAAAAGTGCGGAAAGAAGCCGGCTTGCGGTCAGTAAGGCGTATGATGTGATAGCCAAACCTGGTCTTAACAATCCCGCTTGTCTGGCCCACTTCCAGGCTAAAAGCCGCGTTCTCAAACTCGGGTATCATTTGACCTTTTTTAAAATAACCGAGGTCTCCACCCCTGTCTTTGGTCAGGTCCTTTGAATACGTATTGGCGACAACGCTAAAATCAGAGCCTTTTTCAAGCTCCGCTTTTACGGCTTCGGCATCTTCTTCGGTACTTGTCAATATGTGGCAGGCTCGTACCATTTCCGGTATGGCGTATTTGTCTTTATTCTGTTCATAATACGCGCTCACGTCATCATCGGAGACGGGATCGGTTTTCCTGGTTTCGTCTTCAATCACCCTTGATATTAATATCTTCTTGATAGCATCATTGATTAACTCTTTCGTATCAGGGTCCTGAAGCAGTTTTCTTCTTTTTGCTTCATCATACAACAGCTCTTCAATGACCATCTCATCAACAATCTCTTTCTTGTGCTGGACCGCGAATGCCTGATAGTATTGAGGTAATTTTTCTATCTTTTCATCAACCATTTTAAGCGTGATCTGCCTGCCGTTCACGCTGGCGACAACCCCGTCCTTGGCTTTTTTGGCGCAGCCAAAAGCTGCGAGCGTTAAAACCACTGCGACAAATACGGATATTCTCTTCATCACATCACCTCTCCCGGTTAATATATTAATTAGGTAATTTTATCACATATATATAGTATACACAAGCAAAATCTACTCCCCGATTCCTTAGAAACCGACACCGGCTCTTGATGTTATTACCTCAAAAAAAATCATGTAATATCAGGATTTAATTACTTGAAACAAGGCGCGCGTAAGTATAAAATATCTTCGTAGAGAAGGGGGTCTATATGCAAAAAACAGCCATAGTTTTGCTTGCCGAGGGTTTTGAGGAAATTGAGGCCGTAACCATAATTGATGTTTTGAGGAGGTCGGGAGTATTAGTTGACGCCTGCGGTATTAATACCATAAAAGTCCAGGGTTCAAGAGGCATCAGTATATCAACAGATCTGATACTTAAGGATGCAAATAACAGATACGATGCTTTGGCGCTTCCGGGCGGCCTTGCCGGGTCTAAAAACCTTGTTGCGGATAAAAGGGTAAAAGAAATGTTAATACAAGCGAAAGCTCTAAATAAACTTATAGCGGCAATATGCGCCTCTTCCGCGCTTGTCCTTGCTCCGTTAGGGATACTGGATGGCAGGTCGGCTACGTGTTATCCCGGAATGGAAAACAACTTTTCCAAAACAACAAAATATGTCAACGACCATGTTGTGGTTGACGGAAATATTATAACCGGCAGCGGCCCGGCCGCGGCATTAAAATTCGCCTTAGCGCTTGTAAACTCGCTATGCGGAAAATCAGTTTCCGATAAAACCGCGGGCGGGCTTTTAATCTAAAAATCCGGCTCCGGGTTAATGCGAAAGCAAACAACCGCCTGTTATTACAACGTTCATTTGGAACAGAGCAGGGATTAAGAAAAAAATAATGTCAATTATTATAAGTTATTAAATACCCGTTTCTTTCCCAGGAGGATATCCCTCCTTTTACGCAACAGGCATTATAACCCAAACTGTTTATTTTGGATGTAACAATACGCGCCTGGCCACGCCCGTCCCAGTCAAATACGGCAATCAATGTCCTTTTCTCAACATTCCTTAACACATCGCGCAGGCATGCCTCGTCATCTATAATGCTGTCCGCGGCAAGCCGTATTGAATTTGGTATATGTTTTTCCGAGTATTCTCCGGACGGCCTTACATCCAGTATCAGGACATCCCTTCCTGTTGACAAGCGGCCGTGTAATTCATCAACGGTTATTGCGGGAATTTCCTCTTCATTCTTAGCCTTTGGCACCTCCTGTACATCGGATGCTTCGGTTTTGCTTTTTATCAGAAGTTTTTTAGGGGCCGGGGAAATGTCAGCCTTTACCGGAATAAGGGCGTGAGGATTGGCCGTGCTGTTTGAAAGAAGGGTAATATATCTTTTGTCCCGTCCAGGCGTCTTTTTTGAAGCATCACAGGTAAGAGCAATCTCTGCTTTTTCTCCCGGCGCGAGTGTCCATTTGGAAACCCTGTCAACGCTGTATCCGCAGCACGTATGGACATTATTAATCACGAGCTCGTCAAAGCCGGTATTGCTGACAAAGAATACCATCTGCTTTGACGAGCCCTGTTGGACCTTGCCGAAATCCCATTCCCTGGAAACAGGCTTGAGTTCAGCCCCATCACATACGCGGCATGCTAAAAAGAAAACACAAGCACAGACAAGGCTTAAAACAACCTTCATCGGTTACCTTATTTTTATAATAGGTACCGGCGGAGCGTTCACGCTTGCCGTAAACGAAGAAACGCTTGTATTGCATTCAGTGCCTGAATTATCGTCAACCGTAAGAACGACATTGTATCTTCCCGGTTTTGTGTATACATGATTAACCTTAACGCCATCGGCTTTCTTCCCGTCGCCAAAATCCCAGCTATAGGACAATTTGTCGCCGTCGGCATCCGTTGAGTATGATCCGTCAAAATACGTATTCTCATCAACACAGCAGGCAAGGTTGATACCTGCATTGGCCACGGGCGGGGTATTTACCCGGATATTAAAGGCGGTTGATGTCTTGGAGCACTCATAACCCCGGCCGTCATCAACCATAAGACGCACCGTATGCACGCCTCCTGAATTAAATGTATAAACCATCTTCGGGCCTGCCTGCTTTACAGCCTCATCTCCAATGCTCCAGTAATAACGCAGGGCATCTCCATCGGGGTCACCTGAACCGGATGCGTCAAAAGTAACTGCTTTGCCGATACATATCACGGACGGGGCATCAATTTTGGCAACAGGTGCCGTGTTTACATCCGCAACGGCTGTAGCCAAAGCCTGCGAACACCGTGTGTCGCTGGTATCATCAACAACGAGTCGTGGAAAATATTTACCGCCTTTTTTATAGACGTGGGTAACCTGAACTCCTTCAGCCCTGGAGCCGTCGCCGAAATCCCACGCATACTTCAGATTTTCGCCGCTTTCCGTTGAAGAACCGGAACCGTCAAATATGACTTCATCTCCCACGCAAATCTTTGACTCTCTTGTCTTTATTGACGCGATAGGCGCCTTGTTTAAAACAACCTTCAGCGTATCCTTGGCCGTGCCGCAGGCAGAGGAACTGCCGTCATCAACGGTAAGCGTTACATTATAATGTCCGGGTTTCTGATACACGTGAGTAATCTTTACACCGGTTTTCTCTGTGCCATCGCCAAGGTCCCACAGATATGAAAGCCGGTCTTTGTCCGTATCGTATGAAGCTGATCCGTCAAAAATAACCTTATATTCGGACTTAAAATCTTCAAGGCATATGTCTATATCGGAACCCGCTACTGCCACTGGCGCGGTGTTTATCCGGATAGAACGGCTGACAGTATCGGTACTGCAGGAAGATTCTTCATTATCATCAACCAAAAGGCTGACTTTATAAGTACCGCCTTTATCATATTGTTTGCGCACCTTAAGGCCTTCGGCCTTTGAGCCGTCGCCGAAATCCCATACATAAGATAGATTGCTTGAAGTGTCGTCGGTAGTGCCGCTGGCATCAAAATATATATTATCGGACAGGCATGCTGTTTCAGGCGATGTGAAACGAGCCTTGGGCGGGGTATTGACCCTTACTGTCTGCGTGGTTGTCGCCGTATCACAGCCTAAGCCCGAATCATCTTTTGCCGTAAGGCGCACTGTATATGTCCCGCCTTTTTCATACACGTGCGTGACAACCTGTTCCTTGCTTGTATTTCCGTCGCCAAAATCCCAGTCAAAAGAAAGATCCCTGTTGGTAATATCATAGGAATCAGTGGCATCAAAGGTAAATTTGTTACATCCAAGGTCTTTTGCCTGGGTAACGACAACCGCTTTGACCGGAGAAACAGGAACACTCTGGCCTTCTATAATAGGGGCAGGCGCCGGGCCCTGCTCAAAATACAAAGGCAAAAGCGCTCCCTTGTCATCATATACTTTTATACCGGCGTGGGCGTATTTCTGCGTGCCTTTTGTTATAATATACTTGAGCCTGCCGCCTGTAATGGCATTAACCGGTATCTGGGTTTTTCTCCATTCGCCGCTCGGTGAATCTTCTACGGTATGCCTTGTCGTTGATTCTCCAAACAACACATTGCGTCCGGCAAAGATCTCGCTTGTGCCGCCTTCGGCATCCAGGTCGTAGTTTTCAAGAATAACATATTTAGTGCCGGGAGATATCTCCGGATAAAAATACATCTTATCTCCCTGATTAGGCAAAAGCCTGATAGTAATATTGTCGCTATAAACATTGGCGCTGTCAGGCATTATCCTGAACCTGAAAAGATTGGCATCGTCGCCTTTAACGCCTTTGGCCACAATTTTAAAACGATAAAAATTTGACACGGCCTGCCCTTTATCCGCGCTGTATGGCCCAAACTTATAATACGCTTTGTTGTAATCCTGGGCGCCGAATTCCTTTTTATCAAGAAGGTCCTTGCCGAAAACGGAAAATTCCGTTACCGTGTCCCATGTGTTTGAGGAGTCTGTTCTGAAATCATGATGGCTTCCCGTGTCAGGGTCAAATACTTCAATAGCTACATCCGAAGTTTCGCTTGAGGGGACATCAACATACAAAGTTAATTCGTGGTCATCGGCACCCAGCAAAGGGTCTCCGTCAGAGCCGAAGACATAAAAATACTTGGCCCTTGAGTGATGCCATGGTATGTCCTTGGCATAAGCTTGAACGATACAGAAACACAGCAAACATATTGAGGTAAACAATAGACCGATGCATCTTTTCATATCTCTCCTCCTTTTACTTTACAGTGATAATTTTACGCGGTAAAACGTGTTAAAGCAAAAAAATACGCTTATACCTGATTTTTCCCGCAAAAATATTATTCCTTGGAACCGCCAAAAGGCATATTATTGATCAACTTGCCTGCGGCATCAGTCACAGCCTTGCTTGTTTGGCCGGCGATTTTTGTTGCCTTGCCAGCTGTCTCTGTGGCAAGCTTGCCCGCCTTGGATACCACGCCTGATACGCTGCCCGAAAGAGCGTTAAGGTCAAAGTTCGTAAGGCTTGCTATGGTAGTATTCATGAGCGCCCTTACTACGATAAGGCTGATAAGCGCGTAGGGGTCGCTGATATCGGTATATCTTTCATCAAGATTAATATTGAATTCCTTGACAGATGGCCCGGCGCCAAACGAATAATCTTTATATACCACCTTGCCTATCTTTAATTCAAGGCTATCTATCCGCATGTCAATAGGCCGCGTCTTATCGGACTGTTTTTGCGCCTTAACCGACTTGAGCGAATCAAGATTAAGCTTGCCGTCCTTATTCTTTGTAACAATAAATTCCTTAAGGTCCAATTTCATATCATGCAAATGAATTTTTCCTTTGAGTATGGCAGGCAGATTATAATAAACGTATATGCCGGGCATATCCAGCATTATTCTTTCTTCAAATATCCCGGGATTATACAATTTTAATCCGTTAATGCTAACAGAGGACTTTAATATTCCGACATTGAGGCCGCTCATTTTAAGCTTAAGGCCTGTGGCTAATCCAAATACCTTTTCAACGACAACTTTGGCCGCGATATCCTTGCCCAATAAAAGACCTGCTGACAGAACCACTACGACAACAACTACCGTAAAAAATTTTTTCATTCGGGCCTCCCTTGTTTGGGCCAATCCTAAAACCTGGCCATAAGGCTTATTGCCGCTGTTTTAGCGTCAATAAAACCTGCCTCCGCGTTTAGCCACATTTCATCAGTAATCTTGATATCGGCACCGCAAACAAAACCTATACAATCTCCGCTATCAGACATATGGCGTTTCCTGGCATTGTCTATCCAATTTATGTAATCCGTTCTTGAAACGCGCGGGCCGGCATATAAAGAAAGGTGAGAATAATCGTATGACAACAGTAAAGAGACCTGCCAATCATCAAGAACGGCTTTATATTTTTTATTGTCAAGGCTTACCGTGTTTGGATGAACGCTGATATGCTGAAAACCTCCGGTCAGCCTGACATTGTCTCTGTCAAAAAAAAGCGCTCTAAACCCGTATCCACCGTCAAATCTCGCGCTATAATCAACGTTGTGGTAAGGGGCGCTGTATCTGTCTATGCCTCCGATGCCAACCTTTAAATCAATACTAAACCAGTCTTGCAATCCATATGAAACCAATAAAAAACTTTGGGTGCTTTTGACCTTACCCTGGTCTTTCTCAAGGTTTCTGTCAATGTGGAAAACTTCTATGCCTGAAAAAAATCCGCCTTTTGCGGGTATCTTTGTCCCATAACATGGAGCGCTTTGACATAAAGAAGGATTAAATAATAATAACAGGAAAAAAAAAGATAAAAACTTAAATCGCATTGGCTATAAATTAGCACTTTTAAAAAAAATTGTCAAGTAAAAATTGCACGCGCAGATACACGGAACAGTCTGACCGCAAAAGAATGGTTTGTATTTTCAAATAAAAATCCTATCACGCTGAAAAAATTACAGGGATACATAGAAAGGTAAAAATCAAAAAGGCGGGCTGTGCCGCGATAAGACAGTATGATAACATTACATGATAGCCATCTTTGATGATAAAAGCCTCTTTGCCCTCATCAGGTCATGGGCAATCACGCTGGCGCTTGTATGCAATTGCGCGGCAGCGGCATGATACGAATAGCCTTCAATGCCGCAAAGCTGGACAACCAATCTGTATTTAGGCGTTAATTTTTGCACGCACTCCCTGAACACGCATACAAGCTCATTTTTTTCGGCAATCTTATCGGGCGCGGGACAATTACAATCAGCTACAGTGTCAATGAGATTTGCGCTGTAGTTTTGCCTGTCGGCAGGCTTTAACGCGCCTGCCAACGTCCTGCTGTTCGCTCTTTTGTAATTCAAGCAGAGATTGCGCGCTACTATAAACACCCATCTTATAAAATCATCTTTTTTGTACGTTTTATCCATGTTCATATAAGCGCGCATAAAAGCCTCTTGCACAATATCATCCACGACGTCCATTTCATTGCGCAGAATGCGCCTGACGCGTAAGCGTACCTTATTAAAATAACGCCTGTATAAAAGCTGGAATAATCTGTTTTTCCGGTCAAGAGGCATTTATCTACCCTCCGTCCGGAAGGGGCCTTTAACCCCTCCCGGGCATTCAATAAACTTCTATCATTGCTTATTGTCTTCGCTTTCCGGGGCATAGAAGGTCGCTATTTCCACGACCCCCTCTACTGTGCCGGAAATAGCCTCGCCCGCGCCTTTTATGGCGCCAGCCGTTACACCTTCCACCACGTTCGTTTCCTGCGTGGTCTCGGCCATTTCCTTAGGCACTTCCGTCCACCCGGTGGCGGTATCCTCAATACCCTGTATAAGTTTTTTGCCGGCCTCCTGCCCTGCCGCGACAGCAGGAAAAACAAGGACAAAAACCAGCGCAAATGGCAAGAAACCTCTTATGAACCTCTTTATCCCCGCTTTTCGCCTTACGCATCTCTGATGGCGCCTCATATCTCTTCCCCTTCTCATATAAACCTCCTTTTCTATTTTTTTACCGCTTTATCTATCTTGATCCTTAATACATGGACCGGCGATATCTCTATCTGCATAAAATCGGCGTTTCTGGTCTGCCATCTTGTTATCATCGGGCATTTCATATCAGATTTAAATTTTAACCTTTTATACATAGCGTCTCCTTGGCACAAAACCGCCCGCGCGGCTATACCGCATCAGGGCATCTTGTATAATATCCATTTCCAGACAAAATATACACCCGCTGGCCTCCTTCAAATATACGGCAATATTTCTGCCCATATCCGCAGTCAATAATCTGTCCCCGTTTAAACAGTAAAGAGCTTCATCCGAAGACAATACCACAACCGAGATCACAAACACAAAAGGCGCAAGAAGCAATATGACCATAGCCAGTTTAATTATTATCATGCCCGCCCCTTGCCTCAATTATTTCCGATACGGCATCAGGCAATGCCGTCTGCAGACAACAATACAGCCTTTTTTCCAACCCCTGCCTTGAAGAAATACCTTTGCCGTTAATTTTACTTGATTTTACGCAGTCAATGACAGCGCGTATAATGTCAGTCCTTGACAACTTATGCCCCGTAGAAAACAAAGCGTCTTTTGCAAGGCTGTCTATATAATCTATTTCCGGCCTCGTAAGAAACGCTACCACTCTACCCGCGATTTCTTTTTCACCATGACGTATCTTCATACCTGGCTCGCCTTATTAAACAAAAAACCCCAAAACTATCAATATGGTAAAAGCGCGTATTGAAGCCTTGGGGCCATGTCCTAAATAAATGAAATTCGGCAACCCGACTGCCATAACCCTGGTTTTACAAGATTTTAGGCCCGCGGCTTTGCGCCCTGTCCTTTCGGACAGTTTGCCTTTATCGTATTCTCTGTAAAAGAACCCTGTTTGCCTTTCCGTAATAAATATGCCTTGTGTAATGAAAAAAGTCAATAGTTCAAATGTGCAAATGTGTAAATTTACATTTTTTACAGATTTACAAAAAAATGGCGGGTAGGTGCTGGTTTGAGTATGCGGTTTTGTCTTTTTTTATCGGCAGGTCAGCCTTTTCTGTGAGTGGCGTTCTTTTCTATAAACTGCAGTATGTTTTCTCTGATACCGTATGATATATCCGTAAAAGCTATCCCCATTCCGGGGAACAGCCAGGGCTGGAGATTTTTGTCCGCGAGCCACATTACCACACCGTTAAAGTATCTGGGTTCCTGATCATTATTCAGTTTTACTCCAACCGATACCTCGCTGCCCGGAGGCAGCAGGTTTATTGAACGCACGAACAGCCCGGCGCCGCTTATATTTTCTATTCTTCCGGTTAGTATCTCGGTAGTCGCAAAGCATTTCCCAGGCAGAGAAAGCCTGTATGTCACCGGAATGTCCATGTCAAGCCTTGCGAATTTCCTTCTCAACGGCTGGATACCTGGCCTGCTTTTCGCCCGTATGCCATCCGTTGCAACCTCAAAACCGGATACAGCGCTATTGATGTCGTTATATATCTCAAAGACATCATCAAGTTTTACAACCCTGAAAAGCTCTTGTATGTGCGGGGCAATCCCGCATAGTTTCATGGCGCTGTTATTGTTAAGAACATTCTTATAGGTGATGGCTATCACAGACAGGCCGTTATAATCAACGAAATCCACTTTTTGCATATCAATAATGAGCTTAGATACGCCCTTGT
This sequence comes from Candidatus Omnitrophota bacterium, assembly GCA_028716165.1. Taxonomy (NCBI): domain Bacteria; kingdom Pseudomonadati; phylum Candidatus Omnitrophota; species Candidatus Omnitrophota bacterium. Next base: position 2,198 of record JAQUQI010000013.1, on the reverse strand, counting down.
CCAGCAGGCCCGCTACGCTCTCTATAAGCTTTGACGAATTAATATTGATTTTGCCGTCAACTGTCAAAACCGCTATGTTTTTTATATAATTAATTTTAATTTTCATGATTTATTGCCGGACATGTAAAATAAAAAAGACTGGTATGATTTTTAGATACACGCATAAAAATCACACCAGCCTCTTACTATTCAAATGCCTCTTTTGTCCCCTCTACAGGCGTTTTAATGCCTCCTTCAGCAGCTGTATATCCTGTCTCGGCCGTGCCTTTGACAGGCTCAACAATAACATCCTTTATCTTTTCAGGTTTACCCGTTACAGTCTCAACGGCGCTAACACCTGTATTCGCAACGGTAGTAACTCCGGCTTTTGTGGTTCGGCCAACAGTTTCAGCGCCTTGTTTCGTAACGCTAAAAGGCCATTTAAAAACACCCTTAAAAAATTTTACCACCTTGTTCTCCCCTCCGGCAGACTGGCATCCATCATCCGCCAGCGCATATCCGCAGGATGCAAGACAGGCGACAACCAAAACCCATGCCGCAAATAACCTAAACCCCCTCCTTGCCACTTTGCCACCTCCTTTTTTTTGTTCCGCACAATCCAAAAAGATCAACAGCTGTTCACAAAGTTTGCGAGTTCTTGTATATTAGATCACATAAAAACTTCAGGAATGTGTTCTTGTTGTCTTCTTCAATGGAAATAAATTCCACACCGTAGCTATAACCGTTTTTGCCGATCTTGCCTTCCGATGCCCACACTATCCTGCCTTTACAGTGCACCGGGTTGGGACTGCCTGGCGTGGTAATTTCAATGCCGACCTTTATACCGGTATCAAAATTATCACCCGCCTCTACCATCATACCGCTGGCGCTAATGTTCCAAGCCCTGGCATTCACCTTTTCAGGGCCGTTCTTTTTCTTCACATAAATAATAATCGGTACGGAAACATCGGCCCTTATATAATTTCTTTTTTCATCCGAGCCTGTTTTGCGGTTGCTGGATCTGCGCTCTCTGACTTCTCTGGATATGCCCATAATAAACCGCTTTCCAAAATAAAACGAAGCAATAAATCTTCATTTAATCTGTTTTTATTGCTTCGTTTTAATCATTCTCAACAGATGCCACCGGTTATTGGACTATTTCTCTTCAAACACAAATTCAGGCTGCAATATCGGCTGATAATCCTGCGGGACAGGGAATAGAAAAGTCACGGTATCATACGCACCAGCGCCTGTCCTTACCACAGTCATGCCTAAGCCTTTTAACGTGCCGTAGGTAATACCCATAAGCGGGTTATTTTTTTCAACGCTTATATCATATATATTTTTCGGCAGTTCCACCCAGCCTGTCGCGATATTCACTATACCTCGCCCAAGTTTTTTACCCATTTTTTCTATCACGCTGCCTTCCTGCGCAAACGCAGGCAAAGCTATCGCGGCAACGCATAATACCAACACGCAAACCACCCCGACCTTAACGCTTTTTGACATCTGCTTTCCTCCTTTTATGAATGCATGGCCCTATTTTTTATAGTTTAACAACACGAAAAAACATTGTCAAGAAAAATCTCTCATGTATTCTATATCTTTTATCATATCCGCCTTTGAATGAGGCTCAATGGTAACGACGGCATTGCCGGCAAGGCGCAGCTGCCGTAAAAAACCTTTGATATCAACAAGCCCGCGTCCTAAAATAAGATGCTGGTCTTCCTTTGTATTATTGTCCGATATGTGCGCTTCATTGACAGAGCCATTAGGATACGAGGCAAGGATATCTTTCCAGGGCTCTAAACCAAATACAGTATAATGGGCAAGGTCAAAACAGGCCTTAAAAGACGGGTACCTATCTAAAAGATAGAATACGGCATCCGGGCCGTCATCCTCCGAATTCTCAATATTGACAGTGATACAAAGTTCTTTGCTCAAAGCCTCCACATCAGCCCAGGTCATATCCGCGTATTTTTGCCAATCAGCCTTATGCTTTTTGTGATAAACAGGATCATAGTGGCTGTGCAATACAATATTGTCGCATCCCAGCGCTTTACATACACGCAGGCCGGAAAGCATACGCTGTTTTGACAGATTACGGATACGCGTATCAGAACTTGCCGGGGCAAGGGCAAGAAAGGGGCCGTGTATCCTTTTTGCGGCCTTGACCTTTGCGAATTCCCTGTTTATGAGCTCTATGCTATCCTGGTTGT
>JAQUQI010000012.1 GCA_028716165.1 Candidatus Omnitrophota bacterium | reverse complement strand
AGGGGAGTGTTTGTTATAAAGGCGGTTAACAACGGCGTTGTCTGTTATTTTTTTACGGACAGGATAAACATTACGCAACTTTAAAGTCAGGAGACAGGATGAAGACGAGCGCAAAAGCTGTAATAGGCAATAAGGAGATTATTATTGAAACAGGCAGGCTTGCCAAACAGGCCGACGGAGCAGTTACGGTTTCATGCGGAGACACGGTTGTTCTTGTCACCGCTGTTATGTCAAGGCAGGCAAAAGAGGACACCGATTTTTTCCCTCTGATGGTTGATTACCGGGAAAGGACATATGCCGCCGGCAGGATACCCGGAGGATATTTTAAAAGAGAGGGCCGCCCCACGGAGCGCGAAATATTGACAGCACGCCTGATAGACAGGCCTATAAGGCCGTTATTCCCTGAAGGCATGTCTAATGAGGTCCAGATCATGGCTATGGTCGTATCAAGCGACGGCGAAAATGATCCCGATATATTATCTGTTATAGGCGCTTCAAGTGCCGTGCAATTATCAGGCATACCCTATCTTGGGCCGTTTGGCGCTGTAAGGATTGCCCGCGTTGAAGGGGATTTTGTGGTAAACCCCACATACGCGGAACTATGCGAATCTGATATTGATATTGTGGTTTGCGCCGGAAAAGAAGGCATCCTGATGATAGAATCAGGCTCCAAAGAAGTGCCCGAGGATGTTTTTTTAAAAGCCATTGACTTGGGTTTTGCGCAGTGCCAAAAATGCATAGCCTTGCAGAATGAGCTTGCCAAGGGGCTTAAAAAGAAAGAACTGACAGCGAGTATAAAAGTCCCCGAAGCCTCGCTTATTGAAAAGTTAAAAAATATGGCCTCAAGCAGGATAGCGCAGATTAATTCCGTTCCGGTCAAAGAAGAGAGGATAGAAATGATGGGGGCGCTGTCCAAGGAGATTATAGGCCAGCTTGTGACCGAAGGCGGCGAGATTAACGCCGCGGACATTATGACAGCGCTTAATGACATAGAAAAAAAGATTGTCCGCGATATGATATTACTACAGAAAAAAAGAGTGGACAAGAGAAGCTTTGATGGTATACGAAACATAGAGTCAGAGGTGGGCGTTCTTCCCCGCACTCACGGTTCGTCTTTGTTTACCAGAGGCCAGACCCAATCCCTTTCGGTAGTAACGCTTGGGACAGGCTCTGACGAGCAGTCCATAGAGGCGCTTGAAGGCGATTGGAAAAAAACGTTTATGCTCCATTACAATTTTCCTCCATTCAGCGTTGGAGAAGCCAAGCCCGTAAGGGGTGTTGGCAGAAGAGAAGTAGGCCATGGCGCCTTGGCCGAAAGGGCCCTTAAACCTGTTATACCCTCAAAAGAGCAATTTCCTTATACTGTCCGCATTGTCTCGGATGTTCTTGAAAGCAACGGTTCGTCCAGTATGGCGACAGTCTGCGCGGGCTCCCTTGCCCTAATGGACGCCGGCGTTCCAATAATAAGAGCTGTGGCAGGCATAGCCATAGGCGTTGTCAAGGAAGGCGATAATTACGTTGTTTTGACGGATATAGCCGGGCTTGAGGACCATTACGGCGATATGGATTTTAAGGTGGCTGGAACGTCCAAGGGCATAACGGCCCTTCAGGTTGACGTAAAATTGAAATCAGGCATTACCATGGATATCGTCAAAGACGCCATAGATGCCGCTAAAAAAGCCAGGATTAAGATACTGGACAATATGAATAAAGCCATATCGGTTCCGAAATCAAGCCTGTCGCAATATGCCCCCAGGATAGAGACTATCAAGATAAGCACGGACAAGATAAAAGATGTGATAGGCCCGGGCGGCAAAGTGATCAAAAAGATCATTGCTGATACGGGTGTTGATATAAATGTTGATGACGACGGGACCATCAATGTGGCTTCAAATGACCCGGAGGCGCTTAAAAAAGCGATGGATATTATCGCCAAAATAGTTGAAGAGCCGGAAGTGGGCAAGATATACAAGGCAACTGTAAAGAGGATAATGAACTTTGGGGCTTTTTGCGAGATATTACCCGGCAAAGAAGGCCTTTGCCATGTCTCGGAACTTTCCGACGAATACGTAAAAAACGTGGAAAGTATTGTTAAATTGGGGGATGAGATAACAGTAAAGCTTGTTGAGATAGACGAACAGGGCAGGCTTAATCTCTCAAGGAAAAAAGCCATGCCAAAATCCGGTAAGAATGCTTAAAACCGGCCTTAATAGACTTTATTTTATGTCGGAGATATGCCGGGCATGGATAAGACGGTTATAAAAATTAAAAAGAAACAGGGCTGTCAGGACCTGCCGACCCCATGCTATATGAGTACAGGCGCAAGCGGTATGGATGTATACGCGGATGTTGACGGCAGTGTTACCATCCAGCCGAAAGAGATAAGGCTTGTGTCGGCGGGTTTTTATATGAGTATCCCGGAAGGTTTTGAAGTTCAGGTGCGTCCCCGCAGCGGGCTTGCGCTAAAACACGGCATCGGTATAGTAAACAGCCCCGGCACCATAGACAGTGATTACAGAGGGCTTGTGGGGATTATATTGATAAATCACGGCCAACAGCCCTTTGTGGTAAAAAGGGCTGACCGCATAGCCCAGCTTGTTGTTCACAGGGTGGTAAGGGCTGATATGTCTGTTGTTGACGACCTTGATGATACCATGCGTTCGCACGGCGGTTTTGGCCATACGGGGGTTTGAGCCTAAGGGCGCGCTTCGCGTTTTATATGCGTTAGGAACTTATATTACGGTTTTTGATTTATGTCGTATATTCATGCCATAGTTTCGGGTATCATACAGGGGTTGACGGAATTCCTTCCGGTCAGCTCGTCCGGCCATCTGGCTATTCTGCATAGATGTTTTGGTTATGCCCAGCCGGATATCATCTTTGATATTGTTTTGCATGTAGGCAGTCTTTTTGCGGTCATTGTCTATTTCCGGCGGGATATAGCTGAAATCCTGACGAAGCAGAGGGGGTATATTTTATCGGTTTTTATAGCGTGCCTGCCCACGGCCGCAATAGGTATTTTTTTTAAAGACGTTTTTGAATCAATATTCGCAAACGTGAAATTAATTGGTATAATGCTTTATGTGACTGCTGTTTTCCTTAGCCTGGCGCATATAGCGTCAAAAAGCCGGCGCCAAGACGGGCCTTTAAAGGCTCCCGGCCCAGTAAAGTCATTTATTATCGGTATCGCGCAAGGCATAGCCATTATACCCGGTATATCCAGAAGCGGCGCTACGATATCGTGCGGGTTATTTTTGAAGGTTAACAAAGAATCAGCGGTAAGGTTTTCTTTTTTGGCTTCAATCCCGGCTGTCCTTGGGGCGTTGATTTTAAAGTTTCCCGATTGGGATGTTTCATCGGCTTCTTTACCGCAAATGGGTTTAGGATTATTTTTTTCTTTTTTGTTCGGGCTTGGGTCAATCTACGCGGTAAAAAAAGCCGTTATTACCGGGAAGCTGAAATGGTTTGCCGTATATTGCTTTATACTGGGAACAGCGGCTATAGCCATAAGGTGATTATTGAAAATGACTCAACAGCGCATTAATGAGATCGTTGGATTTGCATACCTGGCCGTAGGAGTACTTGTCTTTGTAAGCCTTGTATCGTTTGACCCTGCGGATATAGAGTTTTTTGCCTCCACCCCAAACCTGCGTATAAATAATTTCATAGGTATTATCGGAGCTTATATCGGAGCCGGTTTGTTTTTTCTGATAGGATACAGTTCTTACGTGATACCCGCATTGTGCCTTATTTGGGCTATAGACAGGTTTACATCTCAACAACCCCAGCGTTCGCTTGTAAAATTTTCAGGCACTGCCGTTCTCTTTTTAGCTTCCAGCGCCTTCATGTCTTTGTTGTTTAACGGTGAAAACACATCCAGGATGCAGGCAGGCGGATTTTCCGGAATGATGCTGTCCTTAATGCTTGAGAAATATTTTGGAGTGGTCGGTTCTTATGTTATCGTATCAACGCTTATAATCCTTGCCGTTCTTCTGGCAACGGAATTGCTCATTATACCATTTACCGTTATCCTTATAGACAAGCTTAAATGCGCGTATCAACGCCGGAAAGAAATTTCTGACGCAAAGAGGCAGTTAAGGCCTGCAGCGGCGAATAATAGGCCTACTGCCCCAAGGTTTGTTAAGAGGCCTGCCATAAAAGGGTTTGTTCCAAAAACTGCGGAGAAAACAGCCCCGATTATTACTGAAGCGAGGGTAGAGTCTCCCCGGCCCGAGTTAAAAACCCGTCTTGCGGTGACGGTTCCGGACATCAAAATAGACAGGAAACATATAACTGCTAAGGCGCACGATAAAGATAAAGACGGCCTTGGGGCTAAACCCAAGACAGCGGCCGGCGAATATAATCTTCCCACCATGGATCTGCTTGATTCGCCTCCTCCCGTGGAAGAAAGGCAGATAAAAGAAGACCTGACAGCGTCGTCAGCAATACTTGAAGACACGCTTAGGGATTTTGGCATAGACGTAAAGGTTGCCCAGGTTGAGAAAGGCCCTGTTATAACCAGATATGAGCTTGAACCTTCACCCGGCGTTAAGGTAAACAGGATAACGGCTTTAAATGATGATATAGCGCTTGCAATGAAAGCGCAGTCGGTAAGGATCATAGCTCCTATACCCGGAAAATCCAGGGTCGGCATAGAGGTGCCGAACACGACCGCTTCATTGGTTTTTCTAAAAGAGGTCCTGGCCTCCAGGGAATTTCAGGAATCCCAATCAAAGCTTATGCTGGCTCTTGGCAAGGATACGGCAGGCCTGCCTGTTGTCTGCGATCTTGCTAAGATGCCTCATCTTCTTATCGCCGGCACTACGGGCGCTGGTAAGACTGTTTGCGTTAACAGTATAGTGCTTAGTATGTTATTTAACGCCTCCCCGGACGAGCTTAAGCTGATACTTGTTGATCCAAAAATGGTTGAGATGGCGATGTTCAATAAACTGCCCCATCTCATATGCCCTGTTTTGACTAATGCCAAGAAGGTGTCCGGCGCCCTGGCCTGGCTGGTCCATGAGATGGAATCGCGTTATCAATTGCTTGCCAAGGTATCATGCCGTAATATAGCCATGTTTAATCAAAAGGCGAAAGAGGGCGGGCTTAAGGACTATCCCGACGTGCCTTCTTTTATGTATTATATCGTCTTAGTGATAGATGAGCTCGCCGATTTGATGGCGGTCGCTTCCAATGAAATAGAAAGCGCTATAGCCCGTCTGGCCCAGTTATCGCGCGCGGTAGGCATACATATTATCCTGGCCACACAGAGGCCGTCCGTGGACGTTATAACAGGCGTGATAAAGGCGAATTTTCCTGCAAGGATATCCTTTAAGGTCGCGTCAAAAGTGGACTCCCGCACAGTGCTTGATATGAACGGCGCGGACAAGCTTTTGGGCAGAGGCGATATGTTGTTCATGGAACCCGGAGCGGCAAAACCTGTAAGGGCGCAGTCAAGTCTTGTCTCTGATAAGGAGATTGAACGTGTTATTAATTTTATATCCGGGCAGAGAGAAGCGGATTATGAGGAAAATATTATCAAGGAACAGGGCAAAAAAGGCCTTGGCATAAGTTCGGCAAAAGACGACCTTTTTGACGACGCGGTAAAGCTCGTGATGGAATCAGGACAGGCATCGGTATCTATATTGCAGAGGCGCCTGCGTCTTAGCTATACGCGCGCGGCACGCCTTATTGATAGCATGGAAGAAGACGGTCTGATAGGCCCTTATTGCGGGTCAAAACCGCGCGATATCCTTGTTGACAGAAAACAATATCTGGGTGTTTCAGGCAAACTTGCCGGCCAGGAAAATGACCGGCCCGGGGACGCGGTATAATAAATGACGACAATAGCCAGCCAGTTCAAAAAAGCCAGACAGCAGGCCCAGCTTACGATAAACGATGTTTATCTTAAGACCAAGATATCCCCTGATACGCTTTTAACCCTTGAAGATGATGCCATGATCCTCAAGGCTAATCCGCTGTATATTAAAAGTTTTTTAAAAAAATATGCTTTATATTTAGGCCTTGATGACAAAGCCATATTAGAGCAGTATTCTAACGCGCTCTGCCAGGCATCCCCTAACTGTGCGCAGAACGTAAACGCCGGCACTGCCCGTCCGCGCGCCCGGGCCGGCACCGGAAGGATACAAACAAGGCTTGTCTTCAGCCGACTTTTATATATAGTTTTTATTATATTTGCCGCGATGTTTATATTCAAAACAGCGGGTTTTGTAAAGGCCTCTTTTGCGCGTTTTAAGTCTACACGCCAGTTAAAGCTGGCTGTAAAACGCCAGGCTCCGCCGCCCGCTAAAGCGTCTTTGCCGGTTTCCTCCAGGCAGCCGGAAGCGGCGGCCCTCAAGGAGAATGTGATCTCTATTCCCAAGAATGAAAAGCTTTGTCTCGTGATTAAATTGAATGATGATGTGTGGGCTGAAGTAAAAAGAGACGGGGAAATTGTATTCAAAGGGATATTGAAAAATGGGACTCTTAAGCAGTGGCAGGCTGATGATCATTTTGAACTCTGGACAGGTAATGCTTTTGCTATGGAGCTTACCCTTAATGGCCATGATATGGGAAGCCTTGGCAGGGGCGTTAAAAAGGGTATTATTATTGACAGAAGCGGAATACGCGGGTAGCCTTTATCAGCCGCTATTATAAATCTTTCAAACATCGGAATATAATTCCGATTTTTTATTTGATATGAAAGCAAGCATAATAAGTTTAGGTTGTGCGCGAAATCTTGTTGACTCCGAGCTTTTGGCGGGCAGGCTTAAGGCCCTGGGTTTCGGGATTGCCGAAGAAGCTCAAGGCAGCGATATTGTCATTATAAATACATGCGCTTTTATAGAAGAATCAAAGAAGGAGGCAATAGAGACCATATTAAAGGCGGTAGAGCTGAAAAAAGAAGGCAGTGTTAAAAAAGTAATTGTGTGCGGATGTCTCGGCCAGCGATACGGCAGACAGGTCAGCTCTGATATAACCGAAGTAGACGCTATTCTTGGGGTGGACGGTTTTAACACGGTGGCCAGGGCCCTTAAAGCGGCCGCGAAGGGCCGGCGTTATCTGGAAATAAACCCTCCCGATACGGCATATCCCGATAATGCATGCCGCGTTCTTATGACCCCTGCCCATTACGCGTATATTAAGATCGCTGAAGGCTGCCGCAACCGCTGCAGTTATTGCGCCATATATAAGATACGAGGCGACATCAGGAGCAGGCCCATGGCTTCCGTCTTATCCGAAATAGGCGTTCTGGCGTCACGAGGGGCTATAGGTGAGTTGAATATCATAGCGCAAGACAGCACATCATATGGTATAGACAAATATAAAAAGCCTTCTCTTGTCCGTCTGCTTGAAAAGATATGCAAGCTTAATAAGGCCCACTGGATAAGGCTTTTGTATACTCATCCAGGCCGTTTTAGCGATGAGCTTATAGATATCATCGCGGATCAGCCTTGTATTTGTAAATATATTGACCTTCCGATTCAGCACATAAGCGATAAAATCCTCTCTGCCATGAACAGGCGCACGTCGCGCGCCCAGATAGAGGCCCTGATAAAAAAAATAAGGCGCAGAATACCGCAGGCGGCCATAAGGACATCGGTCATTACCGGTTTTCCGTCGGAGACTGAATCGGATTTCAGGCAGCTGCTTGATTTTATAAGAGATACGCAGTTTGAAAGGCTCGGGGCTTTTGTCTATTCAAAAGAGGAGAATACCCCGGCGTTTGGGTTCAAAGGGCATATAAGCCGTCCGGTAAAGACAGATCGTTTTGACAGGATCATGAAACTGCAACAGGTGGTTTCTGAATCGGTCAATAAGCGTTTCCTGGGCAGGCGCATTGAGGTGCTTGTGGAAAGACAGATTGATGCCACAAACTATGAAGGCCGTTCGGAGTATGACGCCCCCGAGGTTGACGGAATGGTGTATATTAAATCAAAGGTCTTACTTAGGCCGGGGCAGTTTGTCCAGGTTGATATAAACGATACGCTTGAATATGACATAACCGGAAACGCGGTTTTTTAAGCGAAACGGTAAAAAATAATGCAAGGGCGCGAAAATGAATTTACCGAATAAGCTGACATTGTCACGCATAGGGCTTACATTTGTGTTCATGTTTTTTTTATTTACCAAATGGCATTATGGAAAGGCCATGGCAATAGCGGTCTTTGCCCTGGCTTCTTTTACCGACTACCTTGACGGAATGATCGCCAAGAGAAGGGGCCTGGTATCTGATTTCGGCAAGTTTATGGACCCCATTGCGGACAAGGTATTGATACTGGCGGCATTTTTAGCTTTTGTAGAGATGGGGATCGTGCCGGCATGGATGGTCCTTATCATTATATTTCGTGAATTTATTATATTGGGGCTAAGGATACTGGGTATCATCAAAGGCAGTATCGTGTCTGCTTCGCGCGCCGGAAAGCATAAAACGGTCTCGCAGATAGTGGCCGTATTTTTTATTCTCGTTTATTTATTGATAAAAGAGCACGCCATAAAAATCGGTTTCTGGACGCAAAAGGCCGAAAGCGTGTCATGCTTTTTGATTTTTTTCCTTATGCTTGTTGCCGTTACTTTGACGCTTATATCGGGCGCTTCGTATATCTCTAAAAACAGGAGATTGTTTCGTTGAATTTTATCATAAAACTTATCGCGAGCTTTTTTTTCACAGGTTATTTTCCAGCGGCAAGCGGGACAGCGGCCAGTTTGCTATCGGTCATAATTTATTATTATTTGCGTATGAGCCCGTTTGTGTACCTGCCGTTCGTATTTTTTTTATTTTTGTCGGGTTTTGCCTTTTCAGGCAGGGCGCAGGTATTGTTTCAGAAAAAGGATTCAGAAAAGATAGTCATAGATGAGGCGGCATCAATGTCATTGGTGTGCATGTTCACGAAGGGGGATTACCTGCTCCTGGCATGCGGTTTTTTATTTTTCAGGTTTTTTGACATAATAAAACCGCCCCCCATAAAAAGAATAGAAAAAATATCAGGCCCAAAGGCTGTTATGCTTGACGATATCGCGGCCGCTTTATACGCTATATTATTGGTCTTGCTGGTTTACCGGCTCCAGCAAGCCGGAATTCTTCCAGCAGTAAGTATTGGGGCCCGGCCTGCGTAAGCAGGCTTGAAAAAAGGCCTATTTTTTTTACGGTTATTTTTTCTTCCGCTGTAAAACCCGATTCATTCTCTATTGCTTTGGCCAACTCCGGGCTTATCCCGTGCTTTCTTATCCTGCCAAGGCTTATATGAGGTAAAAAAGGCCTCTTGTCTACGGGAAGGCCTTCATTTTCACAGGCACAGCTTATGTGCCGGTATAGGTTCGCCAATTCTTTTGGGGGATTATCTACGCCAGCCCGGATTACGCGCGGTTGAAGTGAATCGGAAAGAATTCCAACGCCCGATATGTTAATTTTAATAACAGGGCAGGATTCTGTAATTTTTAAAACAGCGTTTTTTAGGCGGTTGACGGTATAATCGTTTATATTGCCTAAAAATTTTATGCTGATATGCATATGGCAGGGCTTGACCCATTTTATGTCTGCGTCATAGCGCATAAGCCTGCACTGCAGGGACGATAATGACGCTTTTATTTTTTCCGTTAATCATATCGCTATGAATCCGCGCATTGAATGATATGAGTCCTCGCCATGTCAAGAGCCGCCTGGCTGTAACGGAATTTGATGTGTTTTCTTGAGCCGATGAAAAAGTGCCTTTTTGAATACGTTTTTTCTTTATCGGAAATGGCCGTATACACAAGGCCTACCGGCTTGGCGCCTTTTCCGCCGCCCGGCCCGGCTATACCGGTTACGGAAAGGCCTATGTCCGCGCCTGAAATGATTCTTATGTTTTTTGCCATAGCCCTGGCTGTTTGGGCGCTTACGGCCCCGTAGCGGTTTAATATAACAGCGGAGACTCTAAGCAAATTAATCTTTGATTCGTTTGAATAAGCGACAACAGAGAGGATAAGGTTTTTGGACGCTCCGGGGACATTGGTTATCCTGTCGCTTATGAGTCCGCCGGTGCACGATTCGGCTACCGCTATAGTCCTTGATTTGAGCAGGCGTAATACTGTTTCTTCAAGGCCTTGATGATCAATGCCGCATATCAAATTACCCAGCCTTTTACGCAGTTTTTGTTCTATCGCGTCAATATGCTTATTTGCAATAATGGCGTTTTCCGCCTTTGAGGTTATCTTGAGCTCAACCTGTCCGGGTTTGACGTATATACCCATAGTGGTATGGCCTGATAGTTTTAAAAAACCTTTGACTTTTTGGTGCACTTGAGACTCGCTTAAGCCTGTTGTTTTTATTGTCCTTGTTAATATAACGCCGCGAAAAGGCGAGATTTTTTTTAAAAACATCAGGACTTTTTTTTCTAACATGGGTATCATTTCAGAATCAGGCCCGGGAAGACAGATCAGGGTTTTTTTATATTTTTTGATTATCAATCCCGGCGCGGTGCCGGAATTATTTTTAAGCCATACAGCGCCTTTGGGTATATAGGCCTGGCGGATATTGATTTTCGGCATTTTTATATGCCTTGCGGAGAAATGTTTTTTTATAAGGCAAAGTATATTTGCGTTGAGAATAAGACTCCTGTCCGATATTCTGGCCGCCGCGTCAAGAGTTACGTCATCAATGGTAGGCCCCAATCCGCCTGTAGTTATGACTATGTCTGATCTTTTCATCGCGGTTTTTATTGTTTCATAGAGCCTGGTATTATTATCACCTACCGTAGTGTGGTAATATACGTCTATGCCTATGCGGGCCAATTCCCTTGAAATATACGCCGAATTGGTATCTATAGACTGGCCAAGCAGTAACTCCGTGCCTATGCTTATTATTTCCGCTTTCATAACTGTTTATTATATCACATATTGCGTATTTTTTAGAATTTTTTTAAAATATTCTTAAAAAGTAATGGTATTAGAAACAGTTTTTCCTTTTTTCGCGGGCAAAAAAGCTTTACCGGCTTTTGAAAGAAAACAGCCTAAATATGCGTCATATATAGCAGAATCCATTGCGCTAAAAAATTGGAGGCCTATGGCAGAGGTAAAAATTATATGTCCCTTTGACACATCGTGAAGCCGAAGAGTAATTTTTCTTTACAAGGTTAATCGGAAAGGGTATAATTTAGACTAATATTTATTGTATATAAAAGGAGGCTTTTATGGTGAAGGTAGAGAAGCAGAAAAGTGCTCAAGCGCCCGCTGAAGAAGGCAGTCAAAACACTGAAAAAGAGCGGGCTAAAGCCCTTGAGCTTGCGGTATCACAGATTGAAAAGCAATTTGGCAAGGGTTCTATTATGAAGCTTGATAAAAACATTAAAGCGGCAGTCCAGGTTATACCTACCGGAGCCGTATCTCTTGACATAGCCCTTGGCGTGGGCGGGGTGCCCAGAGGAAGGGTGATAGAAATATTCGGCCCTGAATCAAGCGGCAAGACAACACTTACCTTAAGTATTATAGCGCAGGTCCAGAAAAGAGCGGGTGTCGCGGCATTTATTGACGCTGAAAACGCCTTTGACTCAAGTTATGCCTCAAAGATCGGCGTTAACCTTGACGACCTTCTCATATCACAGCCGGATGACGGTGAGCAGGCGCTTGAAATTACCGAAACGCTTGTCCGTTCCAATGCCGTAGACGTGATAGTCATTGATTCTGTTGCCGCTCTTGTTCCCCGCGCGGAGATAGAAGGCGCCATGGGCCAGGCGCAGGTGGGCTTACAGGCAAGATTGATGAGCCAGGCCTTGCGTAAATTGTCGGGCGCTATTAATAAATCAAAGACCTGTGTTATATTTATCAATCAGATAAGGGAAAAGATAGGCGTTATGTTTGGGAACCCGGAGACAACACCCGGGGGCAGGGCATTGAAGTTCTATGCCTCGGTTAGGATAGATGTCCGGAGGAAAGAATATATCAAGACGGGTGATGTAGTTACCGGAAGCCTTGTAAAGGCCAAGGTTGTTAAGAACAAAGTAGCCGCTCCTTTTAGAAGCGCCGAGTTTGATATTATATACACCGAAGGCATATCAAAAGAGGCAAGCCTTTTGGATGTGGGCGTGTCTTTTGATATTATAAAAAAGCAGGGCGCATGGTTTTCTTTTAACGACACAAAGATAGGCCAGGGCCGGGAAAGCGCGCGCCTGTATTTAAAAGAAAATCCCAAAATTGTTTCCGAGATAGAAAAGAGAGTCAGGGAATCGGCCGCAAAATCCTGATAAGAAAGCCTGGACGAATATCAAGCAGAGTTCTTTACCGGACACGCTTACCATGGCGATACCGGCATTTTTATGGAAGCCTCGCCGCGTTATCCGCGGCACGCCCTTGTGTACCGGTTGAGAGTTTTTTAAGGATAGGATAACAGGATTACCGTATTTTTCGGCAAAGGAGTGATTTTTACAGCCCGATGAAGATAGATGTTTTTGACAGGGCAAGGCTTTATGCTGTAAGCCTTCTGAATTATCGGCCTCGCACCGAAGCGGAGATCAGGCAAAAGCTTAAGAAAAAGGGTTTTCCCGCGCATGTGATAAACAGCCTTGTCGCGGATTTTAAGGAAAAATCTCTGATAGACGATAAAAAATTTTCTATGCTATGGACACGGTCAAGGCTCCAGGGCCAGGGGCATAGTTTTCGTAAAATTAAAAGAGAGCTTTTGTTGAAGGGGGTTGACAGGCAGCTAATTGACAATACGGCTGTAGGCCTTAAGCAGGAGTTTAGCGAAATGGAGATAGCGCTTAAACTTTCGGCGAATAGAATGGCTAGTTTTAAAGGTATAGATGCCGGTAAAGCAAAAAGGCGCCTGTATTCTTATCTTATGAGGCGCGGTTTTTCAAACAGTATTGTTTTTGAGGTTATAAATGAAGCATACCCGGATACGCGGTGAATACTTGGATTTTTTTAAGGGCAAAGGGCACAGGATAGTCCCCAGCGATTCCCTTGTCCCTGCCGGAGACCCAAGCCTGCTTTTTACAAGCGCGGGCATGACGCAGTTTAAAAACGAGTTCATGGGTAATGTAAAGGATTTTACCCGTGCCGCAAGTTGTCAAAAATGTATGCGTACCGCCGACCTTGATAATGTGGGCAGGACCTGTTATCATCATAGTTTTTTTGAGATGCTTGGCAATTTTTCTTTCGGGGATTACTTTAAAAAAGAGGCCATTGCCTGGGCATGGGAATTTCTTACGGTTAATTTACGCCTTGATCCGGCCAGTCTCTGGGCCTCTGTTTACGAAGAAGATGAAGAGTCTTATTTTATATGGCAGGATATGATTAAGATTCCCGGCGAGCGGATTGTCAAGCTCGGTCAGAAAGATAATTTCTGGCCTTCAGAGGCCAAAGATAAAGGGCCTAACGGCCCCTGCGGGCCCTGTTCGGAAATTTATTATGATTATGGCCCGCGTTCCGGCTGCGGCAGGCCTGATTGCACCCCCGCATGCTCTTGCGGGCGTTTTGTGGAGATATGGAATTTAGTGTTTACCCAATATAACAGAAAGGATTCAGGTTTATTGGAGCCTTTGCCTAATAAAAACATTGACACAGGCATGGGCCTGGAGCGCCTCTGCGCGGTGATGCAGGGCGTAAAAAATAATTTTGAAACAGACCTGTTTGTTCCCATCATAGAAGCGATAAAAAAAGAGCTTGATATAGCGCCCGCAGGAGGCAGTGTTTCCAGGATACATGCTGTTGCCGATCACGCGCGCGCGGCGGTTTTTGCCATTGCGGACGGGATAACGCCTTCTAATGAAGATAGAGGTTATGTTATAAGAAATATACTGCGCAGGGCTTTATTGCACGCTATTGAATTAGGCGCGAAGGAGCCTGTTTTATATAAACTTATTTATTCCGTTTCAAAGGTCATGCAAGAGCCCTATCCTGAGTTGTCAAAAAAACACCAGGATATTGCCGGCATCGTGAGGCTTGAGGAGGAAAAATTTTTTAGCACATTAAAAAAAGGCAGATCGGTCCTGGATGCCATGATAAAAGAGGCGCAAGAATCCGGCAGGGCAATGCTTTCGGGCGAAGATGCTTTTCGCCTGTTTGATACCCATGGCCTGCCTTTCGCGGTTACCAAACAGCTTTGCCATGGCCGGGGCTTTAGCGTTGATGAGGACGCCTTCAACGGCTTAATGCGCGTCCAAAGAGAGCAGTCCAGACAGCACAGCAATATCAGCAGTTCGGTTTTTTTAGACACTGGTATAAAGGAAAAAACAGAATTTATCGGTTATGATAAATGCCGCTCAAAGGCTAAGGTCTTGCGTATTATGTCGCCCGACGGCGACGAGATTCATTCTGCCGACAGCAGTTTATCTAAGGCGCAGGTCATATTAGACCAATCGGTTTTTTATCCTCAACAGGGAGGCCAGGAGCCTGATAAAGGCAGGCTTTTTTCAAAGGCTTTTGAAGCCGAAGTTTTTTTTGCCAGAAAAGTACAAGGTTATATCGTCCTTGATATAAAGGTCCTGTCCGGCCGTGTAAGCCGGGCTGATATTGTTGAATCTGAAGTCAATGTTGAAAGGCGTATGGATATTGCCAGAAATCATACGGCGACACATTTACTGCAGGCCGCTTTGCGTTGTGTGCTTGGTTCTCACGTCCAGCAGCAAGGGTCTATGGTGGATGCCGACAGGTTAAGGTTTGATTTTACTCATTTCAAGGCCATGACGCCCGGCGAATTACAAAAAGCGGAGGCCATGGTCAATGAATACATTAACGGCGCAAACGCTGTGGCGGTTGAAGAGATGACGATTGAACAGGCCAGGGCCACTGGCGCATTGGCTTTTTTTGGCGATAAATATGGCCAAAAAGTAAGAGTAGTTAAGGCAGGGAATGCAAGCCTTGAGTTTTGCGCGGGCACGCATCTTGGCAATACTTCCGATATCGCCTTGTTCAGGATAGTAAAAGAAGGCTCTGCCGCTTCAGGCATAAGGAGGATAGAAGCTGTGACCGCGCAGTATGCCATGCGGTGGCAGGAAGACCAGGCTCGCGGCCTGGCCGTACAGCAGAAGGCGTTTCAGGATAAGCAAGAGAAAAAAAAGCTTGAAAAAGACATGTTGAAAAAATCCGAAGGCGAAGTTGATCTTATTATTGAATCTGCCGAAGAGATGAAGGGTATCAGAGTTATTATTAAGTGCCTGAATGGCCGCAATATGGATGCTTTAAAAAGGATTTCTGATATAATAAGAAACAGGCTTGAGAAAGGCTATATTATATTTCTTGCCGCGCCGGATGATTTGAAGATACCGGTATATCTTTGTATAAGCAAAGACCTCGCGGCAAAAGGATTTGATGCCTCAAACATTCTTAATACAATATTGGTTTCTTTTTCAGGTTCAGGCGGCGGCAGGCAGGAAGCGGCCCAGGGAGGGGTTAAAGGCTTGAAAGATGCCGGTATGCTTCTATCCAGAGCGAAAGAGGTGCTTGCTAAACAATTAGGGGAAACAGTATGAGGGTTTTAAAGCCTAACAGCAAAGAGCTTTTAAAAATATACGGCAGGGGCCTTGATATCAGGCAAAATGTGCGCAGAAAGGTCGCGAACATCATAGAGGATGTCAGGCTCGGCGGAGACGATTCTCTCGTCAAGTATACGAAGCGTTTTGACGGCGTTAAGCTTAATTCCCGACAGCTTAAGGTCGGCCCGGGCGAGACGAATGGCGCCTATCAGGATATGGACCCCGCCTTGGTGAGCAGTTTTAAGGTCGCTATTGAAAACATCAACCAGTTCTATAAAAGGCAGATTAAAAAATCCTGGAAGATCAAGCATCAGGACGGAATAATGCTCGGCGAAAAGATTACGCCGCTTGAAAATGTAGGCATATATATACCGGCAGGCACAGCGCCTCTTATATCCACTGTTTATATGACGGTTATTCCTGCCAGGATAGCCGGGGTCAAAAGGATAGTTATTGTTACTCCGCCGAACCAGCATGCCAGCGTGCATCCGTTTATACTTGTAATGGCAAATTTGTTAGGAGTAAATGAAGTTTATAAGGTAGGCGGCGCCCAGGCTATCGCGGCACTTGCCTTTGGCACCAAAACCATACCAAAGGTGGATAAGATAGTAGGCCCGGGTAATCTTTATGTCAGTGAGGCGAAGAGGCAGGTATTCGGTTATGTTGATATTGATATGCTTGCCGGCCCCAGCGAGGTTGTGATAATCGCCGATGACAGCGCCTGCCCTGAACATATCGCCGCGGACATGGCGGCCCAGGCAGAACATTTTATGGGGATGTCTATACTGATAACAAAATCAAAAAAACTCGTCAATCTCATGAGGCAGCAGCAGTCCAAGGGTTATATAATTGCCGTGAAAAATTTAAAGCAGGCGGCCGAGATCTCAAACAGAATAGCGCCGGAGCATCTACAGCTTATGGTAAAAGACCCGGCCAAGCTTCTCAAGCTTGTCACTAATGCCGGCTGTGTCTTGTTGGGGGAATATTCCCCCACTGCTTTAAGCGATTACATAGCAGGGCCCAGCCACGTCTTGCCTACAGGCGGCAGCGCTAAGTTTTTTTCAGGTCTTAGCATATGGGACTTTATCAAGGGTATCCATGTAGTCTCTTATTCAAAAAAAGCCCTTGAACTCGTTAAACCTGATATAGAAAAGATAGCCTCGCTTGAAGGCCTGAACAGGCATATAGAATCCATACAGAAAAGATTTGCCTGATGCCTGACAAGATTTTTTTTAGATACCATATATTGTTTTATGCGCGCGCGGATTCTGATACTGCGCCATAATGGCGGTAAGAACGGATAGCCGGTACCGGATCAATGTCAATTGACAGGAGCGTATACTTATGAAAAAAAGAACAGCTTTATTAAACCGTAATACCACGGAAACAAATATCACCGGTAGTTTAAATATAGACGGTGTTGGCAAGGCTTCTATCAGCACAGGCATCGGCCTTCTGGATCACATGCTTGAGCTCTTTGCCTTTCATGGGTTATTTGATCTGGAGATCAAGGCGAAGGGGGACTTGCATATTGATATGCACCACACCAATGAGGACATAGGCATTGAATTAGGCAAGGCCTTTAAAAAAGCCCTTTTAGACATGAAGGGTATACGCAGGTTTGGTTTTGCTTCTGTTCCCATGGAAAAAGTCCTGGCTAATGTTACTGTTGATATCAGCGGAAGGGGATTATACGAGCGCAAAGAAAATGCCGGCGCGGGCCCTTGTCCGGAGGATGAAAGAGGCTATTCGCTTAAAGACGCTGATCATTTTTTTGAGAGTTTTGCCGGCCACATGGGCGTTAACCTTATTATAAGCATTGAACCGATGGCGCGGGATCTGCACGCGACATTAGAGCCTGTGTTTAAGGCGCTGGGCGTGGCGTTAGATCAGGCGACCCAGATAGACGCGCGTAAAAAAGGCATACCCTCCACAAAAGGGATAATAGACTAATGGTCATTGTCATTGATTACGGTATGGGTAATCTTGCCTCTGTCGTCAACGCGGTTTGGCGTTATACACGGGATGTTTTAATAAGCAGTGACCCTGATGATATAATCAAGGCGGACAAGCTTATACTGCCGGGCGTAGGCGCTTTTGAGGATGCCTTGCGTGAAATAGAGGCCAGAGGCCAGCGGTCAAATATTCTGAAATTTGCCGCTTCAGGAAGGCCTTTTCTGGGTATATGCCTGGGTATGCAGCTTCTTTTTACAAGAAGCTGCGAGGGCGGTAATCACCCTGGCCTTGATATAATAAAAGGTGATGTCCTGCCGTTTACCCCTTCTTTCGGGTTGAAAATACCGCATATGGGCTGGAACAGGGTAAGCGGCCCGGGATTGGCCGAATGCCCTTTGTTTAAAGGCGTACCCAATAATGCCTATATGTATTTTGTGCATTCATATTATGCCGTGCCCGAAGACGGCAGATTTTGCGCCGGATTTACGGATTACGGCGGAAAATTTTGTTCAATGGTATGTAAAGAAAATATATACGCCGTGCAATTTCACCCTGAAAAAAGCCAGGGGCAAGGTTTAAAAATAATTGAGAATTTTGTGAGATTGTGAAATGCTGATAATACCGGCTATTGATATAATAAGCGGTCAGGTTGTGAGGCTGACGCAAGGTGATTATAAAAGGCGCACGTATTATTCAAGCGATCCTGTAAAGACAGCCAGAAGTTTCAAGCTTGCGGGAGCAGGGATGATCCATATTGTGGATTTAGACGGCGCCCGGGAAGGCCGGCCGATTAACCTTGCTGTTGTAAAATCTATACTAGACGATAAAGATATCAACCTGCCCCTGCAATTTGGCGGCGGGATAAGAAGCCGTGATGATATTGCCAGGCTCCTTGATATGGGTGTATCAAGGGTTATCCTCGGCACCAAGGCCGCTCTTGATTTAAGCTTTACGGAAGGTATTATTCGTGAATATGGCAGGCGTATTGCCATAAGCATTGATTCTCTCGGCCCGGATGTGATGGCTTCAGGCTGGGTTGAAGGAGTTTCAAAGACTCCTTTTGAGCTCGGCAGGGAGATGGCCGCTATGGGAGCAATGACTATAATCTTTACAAACATAAAGGCTGACGGAACATTACAGGGTATGGACAAAGGCTGGTTTAGCGGCCTGGTCCAATCGGCCGCGCCCTCTGATGTTATCCTTGCCGGAGGAGTTTCATGCCTTGATGATATTAAGATGCTTATAGAGTTCTCTCATTATCAGGCAAATTTACGAGGCGTAATTACCGGCAAGGCTGTTTATGAGGCGAGGCTTGACCTGGCCCAGGCCGTCAGATTAGCAGAGGAAGATAAAAATGCTGACTAAAAGGATCATACCCTGCCTTGACGTAAAAGACGGCCGGGTTGTAAAGGGTGTGAAATTTGTGGGCTTAAAAGACGCCGGTGATCCGGCTGAAATTGCCTTAGCATATGATAAAGAAGGCGCTGATGAGATCGTTTTTCTTGACATAACCGCCAGTTACGAACAGAGGCCTATTATTATTGATGTGGTCCGGCGCACGGCAAGGGATGTTTTTATGCCATTGACTGTTGGCGGCGGCATAAATGACCTTGATACCATAGAAAGGCTTTTAAAGGCGGGCGCCGATAAGGTATCAATAAACACCATGGCCGTAAAAGAGCCTGACTTTGTCACGCGCGCGGCAAAGCGCTTTGGCAGTCAGTGCATTGTTGTCGCTATTGACGCCAAAAGAGACGGAGGCGGCTGGCAGGTGTATACGCATGGAGGAAGAACGCCGGCGCGAAAAGACGTTCTTCAGTGGGCCAGAGATGTCCAGAAAATGGGCGCGGGAGAAATTCTTCTTACGAGCATGGATTGCGACGGCATGAAAAACGGTTATGATATTGATCTTACAAGGTCGGTTTCCGAAGCGGTGAGCATACCCGTTATAGCTTCAGGCGGTGCCGGAAAGCTCCAACATTTATACGAGGCCCTGGCAAAGGGCAAAGCTGACGCGGTATTGGCGGCAAGCATTTTTCATTTCAAGGAATTTACCATTATGCAGGCTAAACGGTATTTGAGCGAAAAAGGAGTGAGTGTAAGGCTATGAATTGGACAGGCAGGTTGAAATTTAAGGATGGATTGATCCCTGTTATAACACAGGACAATACTACAGGCCAGGTGCTGATGCTGGCATATATGAATAGGCAGGCGCTTTTAAAAACCTTAAAGACAAAAAAGTGCCATTATTACAGCCGCTCAAGAAAAAAACTTTGGTTCAAAGGGGAATCTTCAGGCCATATCCAGAAGGTCAGGTCAATTATGCCTGACTGCGACATGGACTGCTTGCTTATAAAAGTAGAACAAACAGGCGGGGCGTGCCATACGGGGCATATGAGTTGTTTTTACAGGAAGGCAAGGGGCGCGCGGTTGTGCTTTACGGAAAAGAGGGTCTTTGACCCAAAAAAGGTGTATTAAGTGTATTATCCTGATAAGAAAGAATTCATAAAATTATCAAGCAAGGGAAATGTCATTCCCGTTTATAAGGAGATCTTTGCCGATTTTGATACTCCGCTTTCGGCGTTTATGAAAATAGACGATAAGAGGCATTCTTTTCTGCTTGAATCTGTTGAAGGCGCGGAAAAGATAAGCAGGTATTCTTTTTTAAGCAGTGATCCTGCCGCGGTTATTGAGGCGAAAGGCGGCACGGTCAGGATAAAGAAAAAAAATGGAACCACTATTATCAAAAGCTCTAATCCTCTTGATGAGATAGCCGGGTTTATGAAACAATTTAGCTTTGTTGAGGTCAAGGGCCTGCCGAGATTTTGCGGAGGCCTTGTAGGTTATATCGGATATGATATTGTCAGGTTTATAGAAAAATTACCCTTACCGCGCAAGGATGATCTTCATGTCCCTGACCTTAGGCTTATGCTTACCGATACACTGCTCGTGTTTGACCATATAAGGCATACGATAAAAATCGTCTCCAACGCCTTTATTCCGGCATCTTCTAAGGCTCCGGCTTCGGATTTTTATGATAAATCGGTTTCAAAGATAGAAGTTTTGGCGCGCAGATTGCGCGCGCCTTTTAAGAATAATTTTAGCTCTATGGACAAACCCGCTCCCGCGGCAGAAATCAGCTCAAATATATCAAAGTCTGATTTTAAAAAGAGCGTATTAAAGGCAAAAGAATATATACGTTCAGGAGATATCATACAGGTTGTGTTATCGCAGAGGTTTCAGGCCGAGTACGACAAAAATCCTATAAACCTTTATAGGGCATTGAGGTCTATTAATCCGTCGCCTTATATGTTCTATCTGTCTTTTAAGGACTTCAAGCTTATAGGTTCATCCCCGGAGATAATGGTGCGCAAAGAAAACGCCATCGCGCGGGTGCGGCCTATAGCCGGGACACGGCCCAGGGGCAGGGATGAAAAGCAGGATGCCGAATTTGAAAAAAGCCTGTTGCGTGACAAGAAAGAGAATGCCGAACACCTTATGCTTGTTGACCTGGGCAGGAATGATTTAGGCCGCGTATGCCGGCCGGGCAGTGTGCGGGTAAATGATTTTATGGTAATTGAAAAATATTCCCATGTAATGCATATAGTAAGCGACTGCTCGGGCGTATTATTGCCGCCCGCCGATATGACACGGCTTTTAAGGGCTTCATTTCCGGCAGGCACGGTGACGGGCGCGCCAAAAATACGCGCCATGCAGATTATTAATGAGCTTGAAGGGGCAAAGAGAGGCCCTTATGCCGGCTGTGTCGGCTATCTTTCGTTTTCCGGAAATCTTGATGTTTGCATTACAATACGGACTATTTTGCTTCAGGGCTCAAAGGCCTATGTTCAAGTCGGGGCCGGTATTGTTGCTGATTCTATTCCGGAAAAAGAATACCAGGAGACTGTTAATAAGGCTAAGGCCATGTTTAAGGCTATATCAATGGCTAATACATAAGCCGTAAAAAATAACGTTTACCCCAAGGGGTGCCGCATGATAGTACTCATAGACAATTATGATTCTTTTACCTATAATCTTGTCCAATATTTTGGAGAATTAGGTTTAGGGGTAAAGGTTTTTAGAAATGATGAAATAACGCCTAATGGAATACGCAAGCTTAGGCCCAGCCATATTGTAATATCTCCGGGCCCGGGCAGGCCCGATGATGCCGGAATATCCAAATCGGTAATAAACGATTTTAAAGCCGATCTTCCTATCCTTGGAGTCTGCCTGGGGCATCAATGCGTTGGCGAGGTATTTGGAGCCAGTATTGTCCGGGCGAAGAGGTTAATGCACGGAAAAACTTCGCTTGTATATCATAACAAAAAATCAATATTCAAAAATATAAAGAGCCCGTTCCAGGCTACAAGATACCATTCTCTTATCGTAAAAAGGGAAAACCTGCCGCAATGCCTTGAGATCATTGCCCAGACAAGGCAAAAAGAAATAATGGCCGTTAAACACAGGCAATATCCCGTATGGGGCGTGCAGTTTCATCCGGAATCAATACTTACTACGGACGGCAAACGCCTGCTTAAAAATTTTATCGGCATGTAAGCTAATAAGGAGTCAGGCGGTTTTATGATGAAAGAGGCGATAATAAGTCTTACGGAAGGAAAAGACCTGTCTTGCGCGCGGATGGGGAAAATTTTTTCCATGATAATGTCGGCTTCAGCGCAGCCTGCCCAGGTAGCGGCTTTCTTGACCGCTTTACGCATAAAGGGTGAAACGGTTGATGAGATAACCGCGGCCGCCAGGGTTATGAGAAAGTTCGCGGTAAAAATAGATGTTCGTTCATGCGTTGACATGGATAGGGATGAGATTAATGTTGAAGAAGAGACTGTGCTTGATACATGCGGCACTGGAGGAACAGGCACAAACACCTTCAACATATCAACGACATCGGCATTTGTGGTTTCTGCCTGCGGCATCAAGGTAGCCAAGCACGGCAACCGCTCTGCCTCAAGCGCCTGCGGTTCAGCCGATGTCCTTGACAAATTAGGTATAAGGCTGGATCTCAAACCCGCGCAGGTAAAAGAATGCATACGCAGGATAGGCATAGGCTTTATGTATGCTCCGGTGTTCCACCGGGCGATGAAGCACGCCTTGCCTGTAAGAAAGGCCATAGGCATAAGGACGATTTTTAATCTCCTGGGGCCTTTATGCAATCCTGCCGGCGCTACATGCCAATTATTGGGCGTATACGACAGAAGCTTGACCCGTATAATTGCCAATGTCCTATGCAAGCTTGGGTCAAAAAGGGCTTTTGTTGTCCACGGGCTTGATACCCTTGATGAGATATCAATAACAGGGCCCACGCAGGTCTCTGAACTCAATTCGGGCAAGGTCAGGACATATATGATAGAACCGGAACAGTTTGGCATGAAAAGGGCCAGGCTTAAATCTATTGAAGGCGGAGACGCGGGCCAGAATGCCAAAATAATACTTTCTGTTTTAAGCGGCGCCCGCGGGCCGAGGCGTGATATAGTTTTGCTTAACGCTGCCTATGCCCTTGTCGCGGCAAGGGCCCAAAAGGACGTCAGAAAGGCTGTCAGTGCCGCCGCCCAATCTATTGATTCGGGAAGGGCTATGGATAAACTAAGGCAATTAAAGGACTTTGCCCGTTTATGATATTATCAGAGATAATAAAGGCAAAGAGGCTTTATATTGAGCAGGCTAAAAAAACTACGTCATTTGAATATCTCAAGCACCGTAGCCTAAGAAAGAACATTAAAACAAGGAATTTTAAATCGGCAATCGCCCGCTGTAAGGACGTGGCGGTAATCGCGGAAATAAAACAAGCCTCGCCGTCAAGAGGTATTATACGGCAGGATTTTAACCCAAGGGCGATAGCGGTCCAATATCAGATAAACGGCGCCGCGGCCATATCCGTTCTTACCGATGAACAGTTTTTTAAAGGCAGGCTTGAATATATTAATGAGGTAAAGTCTGTTACGAGCCTGCCGGTTTTGAGAAAAGATTTTATAATAGATGAATACCAGGTGTATGAATCGGCTATAGGCGGCGCTGACGCGATATTATTGATCACCGATTTATTGTCCAGAGAAGAGATAGTGAGGTTTTCATCTGTTGCCAGGTCTTTAGGCATGGATGTCCTGTGTGAGGCGCACAGCGAATCCGAGGTTGAAAAGGCCGTGAGCGCCAGGCAGGACATTATCGGTATTAATAACAGGGATTTAGATACCTTCAAGCTTAGCCTTGATACCACGCAGAACTTGATAGGCTTAATACCGCCGGGCAAGATTATTGTCAGCGAAAGCGGTATACGGTCGCGCTCGGACATAATGTTTTTAAAAAGCATAGGCGTCCATGCCGTGCTTGTGGGAGAGGCGCTTATGGACTCCGATGATGTGGGTCAAAAGCTTAAGGAATTAACGGGTAAATAGGACGGTTGATACCTGTGACCAAGGTAAAGATTTGCGGCATAACAAATTTAGAAGACGCGCTTTGTGCCCAGGCCTGCGGCGCGAATTTTATCGGATTTGTGTTTGCCGAAAGCCCGCGGATGATAAAACCCGGGATTGCGGCGCGGATAATAGAGAGGCTTTCGCCGAAGATAAAAATAGTGGCTCTCTTTGCCGATCAAAAAGAGAAATTTATCCTGCGGGTCATTGAAGAGCTGGGCAGGGTTGACGCCCTGCAGTTACACGGCCGCGAAACCCCGGGATTTTGCGCTTCTTTTGCGCCCAGGCGTATTATCAAGGCATTCCGGATTAAAGATGAAAATTCCATAGGCGCGATAAAAGACTATACCGCTATGGATTTTGCCCTTCTTGACGGTTATAGTGATAAAGCCAAAGGCGGCACAGGCAAAGGCTTTGACTTAGGCCTTGCCGTTTCGGCAAAGCGTTTTGGCATACCGTTATTTATCGCCGGGGGCCTTAATCCTCAAAATGTAAAGCGCGTGGTCAATTTGGTGAAACCCTTTTGCGTGGACGTATCAAGCGGGGTTGAAAAGTCCGCGGGTAAGAAAGACCATGGTTTGATACGCTTGTTTATTCAAAATGCCAGGAGCTGTTTAACCTGACTTGGCAATGAAAAGGAAATAGCATGTATTTTGCTTATATAAAAAAGGAAAAGGCCGAGCTTATAAAGCTTACGAGCCGGCTTATAGAGATACCGACCTTTAACCCTCCGGGTGTTAATTATGAAAAAATGGTTGACTTCATTGAGCAGTATTGCCGCAGTCTTGGCCTTAGGACATCAAGATATGAGGTCCCTGCCGCCCGTTTAAAAAAATATAATATATCAGGCGGCTCAAAGAGGATAAACCTCATAGCCTTTTGGGACGCGGGCGCTAAGAAAACATTACATATAAACGGCCATTATGATGTAGTTCCTGCCGGTTCATCATGGGCGAGTGACCCGTTTAAGGCTGTTATTAAAAATAATAAAATTTACGGCCGCGGAAGCGAGGACATGAAGTCAAATATCGCCGCAGTATTATTTGCGATAAAAGCCCTTAAGCAATGCGGTATTGGCCCCGGATGCAATATTGAGCTTTCTTTTACCCCTGATGAGGAAATAGGCGGAAGGACAGGTTTTGGCTATCTTGTTGATAAAGGTATTGTAGCTCCTGATTATGCCATATCCGAAGGGTATAATAACGAATTCATATCCTATGGCAATAAGGGCCTGGCCTGGTTTAAAATAGATATAATCGGACGGGCATGCCATAGCAGTGAACCCTATAACGGGATAAATGCCTTTGAAAAAATGGCCGATGCCGTCAAAACCTTACGGCAGTTGAATAAAAAAATATCGTCCAGGAAAACCCGTTATAAGGTAAAGGACGCCAGAAATAGGTATTCCACCATGGTCCTGGGCGGAGAAATAGCCGGCGGGGCAAAGGCAAACATTGTTTGCGACTCATGCAGTTTTATGATAGACCGCAGGTTTTTGCCTGAAGAAAATCTTGATGATGTCAAAGATGAAATAACGGGTGTTTTTAAAACCCTGGCGAAGAAAGACAAACAGTTTAAATTTAGGATCACTATGCTTAGCGAGGAAGATTCTGTTGTTTCTGATGAAAAGAACGCGCTTTTTAAAGAATTTAAAAGCTCTATTAACCGGGTACTTAAGAAAAAGGCCAGGTGCGTTCTTATGGCCGGCGCTACGGACATAAGATTTTTGATTAGAAAAGGGGTGCCCTGTTTGGGTTATTCGGTTTACGGGGCGCATACCGCCCATTGCGATAATGAATTTATCTATGTAAAAAGTTTGGTGGATACAACTAAGATTTTTGCTGATATAATATATAATCTAAAATAGCATTAACATGAAAGAGAAGAACATGCTGCCTGACAGCAGAGGATATTTTGGCCCGTTCGGGGGCCGTTATGTGCCGGAAACGCTTGTATCGGCTATAGAGGCGCTTGGGGCGGAATATGCCAAAGCCAAAAAGGATAAGCATTTTAAATCGGATTTTGAATATTACTTGAGGCAATACGCGGGAAGGCCCACGCCTTTATATTTTGCCAAAAATCTTAGCAAGGCCTGCGGCAAAGGCAGGATATACTTAAAAAGAGAAGACCTCTGCCATACGGGATCGCATAAGATAAACAATACAATGGGCCAGGCGCTATTGGCCAAAAGGATGAAAAAACGCAGGCTTATAGCGGAAACAGGCGCCGGACAGCACGGTGTGGCGACCGCGACAGTTGCCGCGCTTTTTAATTTCAAATGCGATGTTTATATGGGCCAGGAGGACATAGACAGGCAGGCCTTAAATGTAATCAGGATGAAGCTTCTGGGGGCTAATGTTATACCTGTTTTAAGCGGCAGTATGACGCTTAAGGATGCCACCAATGAGGCAATGCGTGATTGGGTGGCAAGCTCCGGATACACGCATTATATTATCGGTTCGGTTGTAGGGCCTCATCCATATCCAATGATGGTAAGGGATTTCCAGTCGGTTATCGGCAATGAGCTCAAGGGCCAGCTTAAGCAGATAGGCGAAAAGGAGCCGGATTACCTGATTGCTTGTGTCGGAGGCGGCTCAAATTCCATGGGGCTTTTTTATCCGTTTTTTAATTCAAGGGCAAGGTTTATTGGTGTTGAGGCAGGCGGCATGGGCGTCAACACTAAAAAGCATGCCGCCACGCTTTCAAGAGGCAGTATTGGCGTATTGCATGGTTCAAAGAGTTATTTATTGCAAGATGACTTTGGCCAGATCAAGATAGCTCATTCGGTATCGGCCGGCCTTGATTATCCCGGCGTGGGCCCTGAACATTCTTTTTATAAAAAAATCCGCAGGGCGGGCTATGTATCTGTTAATGACAGAGAGGCTGTTGAAGGTATGCGGTTTTTATCCGAGACAGAAGGCATTATACCGGCCCTTGAGAGCGCGCATGCCGTCGCCTACTTAAGAAAATTAAAGATGAGATCAAGGGACGTATGCGTCCTTTGCCTGTCCGGCAGAGGCGATAAAGACATTGACATAATAAGGAATAAAATAGAATTTTAAGGCCAGATGTTTTGGATCAATCGGCAAGAAGCGGGTATGCGATGAATAGAATAGAGGCAAAATTCAAAGCTTTAAAGGGCGCGGGAAGGCCGGCGCTGATTACTTATATATGCGCCGGAGACCCCGATATAAAAACAACTCGCCGCCTGCTTCCCGCTCTTGCTGAAGCGGGAGCTGATATAATTGAGATAGGCATGCCGTTTTCAGACCCGATGGCAGACGGGCCTACGATACAGATGGCGTCTCAAAGGGCGTTAAAAAACAATGTAAATTGTGATATGATTTTTGACATGGTAATGTCTGTAAGGAGCAGGCAGGATACGCCGTTATTGCTTATGGGTTATTATAATCCAGTTTACCGCTATGGTATAGCGCGCTTTGTCGCTAATGCAAAGGCCGCGGGCATTGACGGTATTATAATACCCGACCTTATTCCCGAAGAGTCTGACGAGCTTGTTTTGGCGGCCAGGCGCCATGATTTTAGCACTGTTTTTTTGGCCTCTCCGACGAGCGGCAGGGAAAGGCTTAAGCTTATTTCATCTAAATCAACAGGTTTTATATATTATGTCTCGCTGGCAGGAGTAACAGGCGCCAGAAAATCTCTGCCAAAGGATATGCGCCGTCATGTCATGGATATCAAGAATGTTTCCAGCAAGCCTGTCTGTGTCGGTTTTGGCGTGTCAACACCGCGGCAGGCAAAGAGGATCTGCGCTTTTTCGGACGGTGTTATTGTAGGCAGTGCTATTATAAAGATTATTGAAAACAGCCTGAAACACGATTCAGATATTATTCCGGGCGTGGTGTCATTTGTTAAAAAATTAAGAAAGGCTTTGTAATCATGTTGCATGCCCTTATTATCGCCGGAGGCTCCGGCAAGAGGCTATGGCCTAAATCAAGGCGTCAGAGCCCGAAATTCCTGCTTAAGGTCAAGGGCGCAAAGACCCTGCTCCAGCTGGCCGTTGAAAGGGCCGCGGCCATAATGCCCCTTGAAAATATTCTAATATTTACCAATGAGCTCCACGCGGGCCTGATAAAAAAGGCCCTGCCCGGGTTTCCTAAACGGAATATCATAT
Organism: Candidatus Omnitrophota bacterium; assembly: GCA_028716165.1. Taxonomy (NCBI): domain Bacteria; kingdom Pseudomonadati; phylum Candidatus Omnitrophota; species Candidatus Omnitrophota bacterium. The sequence goes on along the minus strand of JAQUQI010000012.1, from coordinate 20,135 downwards.
CCGAGCCTGTTTCAAGGAATACCGCGCCGGCAATATGCCTGGCAGCCGCTATAATCCAGGCTAAGGATGCTGACAGCATTATGTATGTTATGCCGGCCGACCAAATAATTGAAGATAAGTCCGCAATAAAACGGGTATTCAGGTTGTGCGCGCTTGTCTCGCGCTTAAACGACATCATTGTTACTATAGGTATAAAACCCATTTTTGCTTCCACAGGTTATGGCTATATAGAGACCGCCCAATCATATAAAAGCCCGGCATCAGAACACGCTAACGATGTATTCAAGGTCAAAAGATTTACCGAAAAGCCCGATGCCCGGCGCGCGAAGGCCTTTGTAAAAACGAACAGGTATTTATGGAACAGCGGTATATTTATCGCCAGGCCAGAGATTTTTCTTAAAGAATTCAAAAAATATTGTCCCGCGGCGGCCGGTATTACGGATAAGATAATGCTTGAAAAAGGCCTTACAAAAATTAAAAAAGCCGTCAAGCTTCATTATAAGGATTTTCCTGATATATCCATTGATTATGCTATTATGGAAAAAACGGGCAAGGCCATGGTTGTCCGGGCTGATCCCGGATGGTCGGACATAGGTTCATGGTCCGCAATCAGCGGTTTTCTAAGCCATGACGGCAGTAATGCTTTGGGTGCCGGGCATATCGGTCTTGATACGGCCGATTCGGTTATTGTCGCCGAGAAAGGCCATCTTGTGGCTACCTGCGGCATAAAAGGCCTTGTGATTGTCCATACGCCTAAAGCGACTCTGGTATGCCGCAAGTCCGATTCCGAGAATGTCAAAAAACTTGTAGGGCTTATGGAAAAAAAAGGCCTAAAGGAATATTTGTAAATGCCGCGTATTATAGGCCTGGACCTGGGCGAAAAAAGGATAGGCGTGGCAGTCAGCGACGAGACCATGACTATCAGTTCTGCCGCGGATACCATAGCCGTTTCCAATGCCAGGGATTCGGTCAAAAAGATCCGCGATCTGGCCGTGTTTTACCAGGCTTTGGAGATCGTGGTCGGCCTGCCGCTTAACATGAACGGTACGCGCGGGCCGCAGGCCGATAAGGTTGAAAAATTTGCCCAAAAAATAAGAGCGGCATGCGTTTCCTGCCAGGTACTGACTTTTGACGAACGGCTTACGACATCGCAAGGTTCGGCGATCCTCATATCAGCTGGCATGAGCAGAAAAAAAAGGAGGATGAATATAGACAAACTGGCCGCGCAGATCATGCTTCAAGCGTATCTGGATTATAAAAAGAACAAGTATTTTTAAAGGCGTAATCGCAAGGAAAGAGGAGAAAGTGCACAATCTAACGGTTTTAGATAATGGTTTTAAGGTCATCTCAAGCAGATTAAGCGATGTTAATTCAATCACCATAGGTATATGGATAAAGGCCGGCGGCAGATACGAAAATAAGGCAAACCAGGGCATATCTCATCTGATGGAGCATATGCTGTTTAAGGGGACAAAAAAACGATCCTGCCAGGCCCTCAAGAGATCCATTGAATCAAAGGGCGGCGCCTTCAATGCTTTTACTTCAGAAGAAAATGTCTGTTATTATATAAAAATATTATCCTCCCGTTTAGAACTCGCGGCGGAAGTCTTATCGGATATGGTTTTGAGCCCGTCGTTAAAAGAAACGGATATTGAAAAAGAAAAGAAGGTTATTTTTGAAGAGATAAGGATGTATCTTGACCTGCCTATGCATTATGTCTACGATCTTCTGGACGGCCTGATATGGCCGGGCCATCCGCTGGGCCTGCCGCTGGTAGGAACATATGAGACGGTTAAGAATATATCCCGCGCCGACCTTGTCAGGCAGAAAGACGTATTTTACGCCCCAAATAATATGGCGGCAGTCTGTTGCGGAAATATTGATCATGGCCGATTTGTAAAATTGATGAAGACATTATTTAGCGGATACAGCCGCGCAAAGGTTGCCAGATGCGTTCCGGCCGGCTCGTGTTCTGGAAAATCATCTTTGAAATTCATGAGAAAAGACACGGAACAGACCCATATATGCCTTGGCGTGAAGGGAGTAAGCGGTAATGATCCCCAAAGGTATGCCCTTTCTTTGCTTGGCATAATTCTCGGCGGTAACATGTCAAGCAGGTTATTTAATGAGATCAGAGAAAAGCGTTCGCTCGCTTATGAGATAGGCGCTTCAATGAAGGCCTACAGGGATACGGGTTCTTTTTTCGTTCACGCGGGTATTGACAATAAAAAACTTAAAGATGCCGTGTCCGTGATAATTGACGAGCTTTCAAAGATACGCAAAGCCCCTGTCACGGGCAGGGAATTTAGCATGGCAAAGGAATATTTTAAAAGCGGGCTATTGATGGCCATGGAAAGCACCATGTCAAATATGATGTTTTTTGGAGAACAGATTACCAGCATTGGAAGGATACAGGCCAAAGAGGAAATATTAAAGGCCGTTGACCTGGTCGCCCCTTCCGATTTACAGAATATAGCCAAAAAGATATTTGTCGGGCCGGCTTTAAGGCTTGCGGTGATTGGGCCGCAGAGTGATGATGAGATTGCCAGGGTGCAGTCTCTGTTTTAATTGACGCGCGTCTATCGTGTTATTTTAAAAGGTGTGATATTATGAAAACCAAATCCTGCTCCAAAAATAGGATTATCATAGCCCCGTCAATATTAGCGGCTGATTTCGGCAGTTTGACTAAGGAGATCGCGCGGGCCGAGTCGGCCGGGGCTGATTGGATACACGTTGATGTAATGGACGGCCGCTTTGTCCCCAATATTACAATAGGCGCTCCTGTCGTAAAGGCCATAAGCGCCAAAACAAGGCTTTTTATTGACAGCCACCTGATGATAGATGATCCGGCCAGATACATAAGCGATTTTGCCTCTGCCGGAAGCAGTATGATTACCGTTCATGCGGAAGCCTGCCGCGGGATGAGCAAGCTGATCGCAAGTATCAAGGCATTAGGCGTTAAAGCCGGCGTTTCAATAAAACCAAAAACCCCGGCGTCGGCAGTATTTGATGTCCTGGATATTGTTGACATGGTTCTTGTGATGACCGTTGAACCCGGTTTTGGCGGACAAAGTTTCATGGCGGGCATGCTGCCTAAGATAGAGAAGATAAGAAAACTTTTTAAAGGCTACATACAGGTTGATGGAGGCATCAATGCTGAAACGGCGCGCAAGGCCAAAGCCGCCGGCGCTAATGTCCTTGTGGCGGGGACATATATATTTGCGGCAAAAAACATGAAGTCAGCCATACAGGGCTTGAGGCAATAGAGAACTTTTTTTAAAAAATATTGATTTTGTTTAAAGCCGCGCGAACCGGCCCCGAGGCCTGGTATCTAACGGCTATTAGGATTATTAACAGATATAAAGGCGGAATTACTTTATGGCGAATATCAAATTCGGTACCGACGGCTGGCGGGCTGTAATAGCCAAAGAATTTACTTTTGACAATGTGCGTATCGTTGCCCAGGCTGTAGCTGATTATGTTAATAGCCGTATACTTTATCCGCGCCGCAAGGGCCTTAAACGCCTGATAGTAGGCTATGACCGAAGGTTCATGTCTGATGTATACGCGAAATTGATTGCCGATGTTTTAACGGCCAACCGCGTAAAAGTGTATCTTACTCTTGCCCCTACGCCTACGCCGGCCGTTTCGTTCGCCATAAAAACCCGCCAGCTGGACGGGGGCATAGTTGTGACGGCAAGCCATAATCCGCCTGTCTTTAACGGCATAAAGTTCAAGACGCATCTTGCCAATTCCGCGGATGAAAAAGTAACCGGCGCGATTGAATCTTTTCTCAAAAAGCGCGCAAAGCCGCGTTCGGCCGTTATCGGCAGGCAAACCGCCGCCAACAGGCAAGAAACAATTGACGCGGGCATTGATTATATCAGTTTTCTCCAAAGATACGTGGATATAAAACGCGTTAAAAATCTTAAATCAAAAGTGCTTATTGATTATATGCATGGCGCCGGCATAGGATATATGGAGGCTGTTTTAGGAAGCCCTGCCAATATGCTTGCCCTGCGCTGTCAGAATGATCCCTTATTCGGCGGCGTTAATCCCGAGCCGATATTGAAGAACATGCGCTATCCCGCGTCCTATATGAGGGAAAATAATTTTGACCTTTGTCTGGCGCTTGACGGGGATGCGGACAGGATAGGCGCCTTGGGCCCCGGCGGGCGGTTTATCACAAGCGGCCAGATAGTTGCTCTCATATTACTGCATTTTCTCCAGAACAGAAAGCTTACAGGCGCTGTTGTCAAGACCATATCAGGCACTACCTTGATAGAGAAGATTTGCGCCAGGTATGGGCTTACCATGTTTGAGACGCCGGTGGGTTTTAAATATATTTCAGCTTTGATGCTTAAGGAAAATATTCTTATAGGAGGCGAGGAATCGGGCGGTATTGGTTTTTGCGGTTATATACCTGAAAGAGACGGTATATTATCGTCTCTTTTATTGCTGGAGATGCTTGCTTACAGGGGTAAAAAGATTGACGAAGTAATAGCGGGGATGGAAAAAGAATACGGAGTATTTTGTTATAACCGTATAGACATGCAATATCCTTTTGAGAAGGCCCAGGCCCTTACCGCAAAACTTAAAAAAACTCCCCCCAAAAAAATAGCGGGTAAAAAGGTGCTTAAGGTAAAGACTTATGACGGTATTAAATTTATACTTGAGGATTCCAGCTGGCTTTTGCTAAGGTTTTCAGGCACAGAACCTCTTATCAGAATATACGCGGAAGCCGATTCGGATAAGAAGGTGGAGAGATTATTATCAGCCGGCAGGGATATTACAAAATAACCGGCAGGGCAAAACGGGCTTTTACGGCGCGGTTTATGCCCTGTTTTTTTAAAGTTTGATATGCCAAGGCGGCAGGCTTTGTCAGCCGCCGATAAGACAAATGAAAACCAAATATATCAGGAACTTTTGCATAATAGCCCATGTAGATCATGGCAAGTCAACGCTGGCTGACAGGATACTACAGTTTACGGGCACCATTACCGAGAGGGAGTTCAAGGACCAGCTCCTGGACAGTATGGACCTTGAAAGGGAACATGGTATTACTATCAAGGCCTCGGCAGTAGGCATTCATTACAGGGCCAAAGATTCCAATGAGTATCTTTTAAACCTTATTGATACACCCGGGCATGTGGACTTTACGTATGAGGTTTCAAAATCAATTAGGGCCTGTGAAGGCGCCGTTCTTCTCGTAGACGCGGGGCAGGGGGTGCAGGCCCAGACTGTTGCCAATCTTTACCTTGCCAAAGAGAGCGGCCTGGTTGTTATACCTGTCATAAATAAAATAGACCTGATAAGCGCTGATGTTGCCAAGGTAAAAAATCAATTGGGGAATATGCTTAATATCAATGAAGACGAGATCATCTTGGCCAGCGCGAGGGAAAATATCGGTACCGAAGAGATACTTGAAAGTATAATCAGCCATGTCCCTCCTCCGTCGGGCGATCCCTCAAAGCCCCTGCAGGCGCTTATATTTGATTCGCAGTATGATTCCTATAAGGGTGTTCTTGTCTATATAAAGGTGGTAAACGGCGGGATAAAAACAGGCTCAAAGATTAAACTTATGCAGGCAGGACGAGAGTATGAACTCTTGGAATTAGGGGTGTTCAAACCAGGCATGTGTAAGACAGCTTCGCTTGGCTGCGGCATGGTGGGATATTTTGCCGCTAATATAAGAAACCCTAAGCATGTTATGGCCGGCGATACCGTTACCGACGCGCTGGAGCCTGCCGCGAGGCCTTTGCCCGGCTATAAGAGAATGAGGCCTATGGTTTATTGCGGCATATACCCTATTGACACAAATGATTTTGAGGCCCTGCGCGATGCTATTGAAAAATTACAATTATCGGACAGCTCGTTTGATGCTGTCCAGGAAAGCTCTACATCCATGGGTTATGGGTTTCGCTGCGGGTTTTTGGGCCTTTTACACATGCAGATTATACAGGAAAGGCTGGAAAGAGAATACGGCCTGGATCTTGTATTGACAACACCGGGCGTTGTTTACAAGGTCAAAAAGTCTAACGGCGAAATTCTGGAGATAGAAAATCCCGCGAAATTACCCGCTTTAAACGAGATTGAAGAGATATCGGAGCCTTTTGTTGAGGCAAAGATGATAATACCGGCCGAAAGCCTTGGAAATATTATGGAATTGTCAAGGCAGAGGAGGGGCATTTATATAGGCACTGAATACATAAGCACGGAGAGGGCCAATCTTACTTATTTTTTTCCGCTTTCCGAAATCGTGGTTGATTTTCATGATAAGTTGAAATCCCTGACACAAGGTTATGGTTCGCTTGATTATGAATTTATTGACTATCAGGCCAATGACCTGGTCAAGCTTGATATACTTCTAAACGGCGAGCCCTGCGACGCTCTTTCATCCATTATATATAAAGAAAAGGCGCAGGCAAAAGGCAGGGCCATTGCTTTAAAATTAAAAGAACTCATACCCAAACAACTTTTTCAGGTTGCCATACAGGCCGCGGTGGGCAATCAGGTGATAGCGCGCGAGACGGTTAGCGCCTTAAAAAAGAACGTGACCGGTAAATGTTACGGAGGGGATATCACCCGTAAGCGAAAGCTGTGGGCAAAGCAAAAGGAGGGTAAGAAACGCCTGAAAGCCTTTGGCAAAGTGGAGGTGCCGCAAGAGGCGTTTTTATCGGTGATGAAGATACAGATATGATATTTCACGGGAGGGCAAAGTCTTGAATATCAAACATTACATAAAGCATGTCTGGAGTTCGGTTTTTAACAGGGAGAATGTGGAAGTCGTAGTTACGGCGGTCATCCTTGCTCTTATCATCAGGACATTCGTGGTGCAGGCTTTTAAGATACCGACCGGTTCCATGAGGCCTACGCTTATTGAAGGAGACAGGATACTTGTGAATAAATTTATATATAAGTTTACAAACCCTAAGCGCGGAGACATCGTGGTCTTCAAATACCCGGAAGATAAAAAGAAGGATTTCATCAAAAGGCTTATCGCTGTCCAGGGTGAAACTGTCCGTATCGTTGACGGCGATATATATATAGATGATGTTCTCGTAGAGTCCCCGCAAAAGATCAAACAGATATATTATTATAATAAGCCCGGCACTCCATACGGGGAGAATTCAATATCAATAAAGGTCCCCCGGGATTCATATTTTGTCTTAGGAGACAACAGCGCCTCATCAAGGGACAGCAGGTATTGGGGGTTTGTGCCCGCCAAATATATGGTCGGCAAGGCGTTTGTCACGTATTGGCCGCTTAACAGGATACGATTGCTGGAATAAGGAAAGGAGTATGGCAATGAAAAGTATATTGACGGTTTTTACACTTTGTGTTTTTTTATTTTCCGCAAATTTATGCCGCGCCGGCGAATACAAACCGACGGTCACTGTTTATGGTTTTGAGGTCAAGGCCTCAAGCGGTTTTTGGCATGATGCCAAATGGGATATCGGTTCAGGCATGGGCGAAATGCTTATAGACGCGCTTGTCAATACCGATAAATTCAATGTTGTTGAAAGGCTCAATCTAAGCGATATCACCACGGAGCAGGATCTTGTGACAAAAGGAAGGGTATCAAAAAAGACAGGCGCTAAAACAGCCGAGCTTAAGGGAGCGGAATATATAGTGCGCGGGACAATAACCGAATTCAGCTATAAGGAATCGGGCGGGGGCCTGGGGCTTAATATTAAAGGTTTTAATCTTGGAGGGACCTCTTCCGAGGCCCATATAGCCGGAACTATCAGGATATTTGATTCAACGACAGGCGAGATCTGCGGGTCAAAAAGGTTTGAGAGAAAAGTGCCTGCCACAGGATTGACCATAGGGTATCAGCAAAGCGGTATAGGCGGAAATCTGGCGGGTTTTAAACAAACGCCTCTTGGCAAAGCTACGAATATGGCTATCGCGGATATGACAGGCTTTATATCTGAAAAAATTCCGTCGTGCCCGCCGACGCAGGAAGAGAGCAGCGGTTTATCGGTATGCCCCAAATGCGGGAATGACATTGATAACGGCGCGAAATTCTGCGCCCATTGCGGACTGCAATTGGAGGGCCTGATATGCCCCAAATGCGGCAGGGAGCTTAGCCCTGGCACTAATTTTTGCCAGGACTGCGGTACAAGAGTCCAATCTTCTCAACAGTAGAATCCATCCCTGATAAGGATTATTACCGGTTTTTTTTCTTGCCTACGCGGCTTGTTTTTGGGCTTGATAATGCCGGTTGTTAAAAATACCGGCCTTAACGGCAGGGGATAGCCAGCTTAAAAAAAGGCGTTCATTGTATGGGATTAGCAAACAAGATAACAATTATAAGGATACTTTTGGTACCTTTTTTAATGGCCGCTTTGTTCTATTACAGGCCTGAATATGATTTTTTGCGTTTTATTGCTTTAGCCATATTTTTTGTATGCGCGGTAACAGACGCTGTAGATGGTTATGTGGCAAGAAGATTTTATCAGAAAACGGAACTCGGCAGGATACTTGACCCTCTGGCGGATAAACTTCTTATATTAACTTCTTTTTTATGCCTTTCCGTGCTAAAAGATATTCCCGCTTCATCAAGGATACCGTCCTGGCTTACTATAATTGTTTTAAGCAGGGATGCCATCATATTGCTGGGATCAATGATTATTTTTATGATGCTGAAGAACATCAATGTCAAGCCCTCTCTTTTAGGTAAGATTACGACATTTTTTCAGATGTCAACCGTTGTGGCCTCGCTTTTACAGGTCGGTATAATTTACGTGTTTTGGTATACAGCGGCGTTTTTTACTTTGATATCCTGTCTTGATTATGTATGGCTGGGCAGTAAGGTGTTAAATGAGTCACATTGAATTGTCAAAAAACCGGGCTAAGATAGCGATCATAGGCAGGCCCAATGTCGGCAAGAGCTCTCTTTTTAACAGGATAATTAAAAAGAGAAAGGCCATAGTCCAGGCAGTTGCCGGAGTTACCAGAGACCGCCTCTATGCTGATGTCAAAGCGCGCGGCGCTGAATTCATACTGGTTGATACCGGCGGGATACTACCCGGCGCCTCAAAAGTCATGGAGTCTTTGGTATGCGGCCAGAGCATTAACGCCATAGACGAGTCGGATGCCGTTGTACTTGTCTGCGATGTGAGGACAGGGATTACTTATCCTGACCAGCATATAGCCGATCTTTTAAAAAAAAGGGGCGCTAAGGTTTTTCTTGCTGTAAATAAAGCGGATGATAAAATTTCGGAGAACGAATCATACGTTTTTATGAACCTTGGTTTAGGCCAGCCTTATATTGTCTCCGTCCTGAATAATAAAGGTATAGATAATCTTATCGCGGGCATAGCGTCTTTTGTTTTAAGTTTAGGTAAGGACAGGCGCTCCGCGAGAGGCGGCGGCGATGATTTATCCGGTGGTTTAAATATAGCCTTGGCCGGTAAGCCCAATGTGGGCAAGTCGTCTTTTATCAACACACTGCTTGAAAAGCAAAGGCTTATTGTCAATGATATACCCGGCACGACGAGGGATTCCGTTGACGTGTCTATAAAACGCGCCGGAGGAGTAGTTACTCTTGTGGACACGGCCGGAGTCAAGCATAAAAAGAAATTTCGCGATGTCATTGAGGTTTTCAGCCTTTCCAGGACAAGGGCGGCGATAAAACGATGTAACGTTGTTTTTATCATGATTGATGCCGCCGAGGGCCTTGACAGGGACGATCTGTCTGTTTTTGATTATGTAATCAAGGAAGGCAAGCCGTCAGCCCTGCTTGTAAATAAGTCGGACCTGATAAAAGGATTTGATTTGCAGGAATATAAAAAAAACCTTACCCGCAAATTCAGCCCTATTGAATGGATACCCGTTGTTTTTACATCGTGTAAAGATAAAAAAAATATTGAAAAAACACTGGATATGGCACGGGATATTTATGAAAGGTCTAAGAAAACTATACCGACGGCCGAACTTAATAAATTCCTTGTTGATGTCCAGAAGACAAACCCGCATGTATCTTATATGGGCGCCAGGCCAAAGATACTTTACGCGACCCAGATAAGCAGTATGCCGCAGAGGTTTTTGTTGTTTTGCACCAAAGCACAGCTTATAAAAAAGGAATACTTGAGGTTTATTGAAAAACGATTAAGAAGTTATTTTGGATTGGAAGCTGTCCCTATAAGTTTTCAGCTTCGCTCAAGGGGGCAAAAGAGTAAAGATGATGATTAATATTATTACCGCGGTTTTCTTGTCTTACCTTTTGGGCGCTATACCGTTTAGTTTTTTATTAGGAAAACTGTTGAAGGGGATTGATATCAGGCATATGGGCAGCGGTAATATTGGCGCTACAAATCTTATGCGCTGTGCCGGAAAGCCTATAGGCATTACCGCGCTTGTTCTTGATATGTCCAAAGGAACGCTTGCCGTAACTGTTATAGCAGACATATTTTACAGCAGCAGCATGCCCTTGGGCTTGTCTTTGTTTAAGATAATTCTTGGGCTTTTGGCCGTGATAGGCCATATATGGACAGTAATGCTTAAGTTCAGAGGAGGTAAGGGTGTCGCTACCGCGATAGGGGTTTTAGCAGGCCTTTCACCGTTTGTTGTAATCTACTCCGGCCTTGTCTGGCTGGCAATATTATTGGTAAGCAAGTATGTCTCATTAAGTTCAATTGTGATGGCTCTATGCCTACCTGTGTTCACGTATTTATCAGGCCAGCCTGCGGAATATACGCTTTTGTCGGTGGGCTTGTGTGTTTTGATAATATGCAGGCATCGCGGCAATATCGCCAGGCTCATCAAAGGCACTGAATATAAGGTTGGCCAAAAGGCCCAATAGCCCCAATAGTCCTGATTATGGCAGGTGCGCATATTTTTTTGTTATTGTTATAACATGTTTAGAATAAATGTGTTATAAAAATAAACCTGTTTATGCCAATAACTTTTTAAAAGCATGCTCTAAAAGCGGTATTTGTTTTAGAATACGGGTCTTAAAATTACACGGTATGGCATATTTTTCTTTATAAAGTAAAAAAATATGGGAATAAATCCGATAATTAAGGGTTTTAATGTATGGAAGATGAAAGTTTAGTTTTAAGGATAAAACAAGGAGACAGGCAGGCCTTTGACGAGATATATCAGAAATATAAAAGGCCTATATTAAATTATATATACAGGTTCATCGGCAGTCTCCATTCTGCCGAAGAACTTACACAGGAGGCATTTGTAAGGGTTTATGTAAATATACATAAATATGAACCAAAGGCAAAATTTTCGTCATGGCTTTATAGGATAGCCGGTAATTTAGCGAGGAATTTTTTAAGGCACGCTTCATACGACAAAAGGATGCCGGTTTTTACAGAGCCCGCTAAATCAGGCGAGCAACAGCATATCTCGGTGGCGGAAAATATCGCTGATAATACCGGACGGCCCGACAAGCAGGCCCAGTCCAAAGAAGAGCAAAGCCTGGTACAAAAAGCCATAGACCAGTTGCCAGAGCACCTTAAGGAGGCGGTCATATTGTGTGATATTGAAGGTTTTTCATATGATGAAGCTTCCGATATTATGAGATGCAGGCCGATGACGGTAGGCTCGCGCCTTTCGCGCGGCCGGCAGAAGCTGGCTAAATTGTTGCGTTACACAGGGGACGGACAATGAAAAAAAATAAATGCCGGATTTCATTCAACGACATATCTTTATATGTTGATAATGCCCATAGCCAAAAAAAGAGAGAGGCCTTGAAGGCTCATTTTGACAGTTGCCCCCACTGCAAAAAGAGCCTGGAACAGGCCGAGTCTTTAAAGGCCTCCCTTTTAAATATGACCCAAGTGCGCGAATCGGCGGGCTTTGATTTTGAATTTAACAGACTGCTTGACGAAAGAATAGAGGCTCTGAAGGGCCGGTCTTTGCAAGCCGTAGTCCGGTCTAAAATATCGGCTTTTATCCATTCATTGATAATTCCCATGCCCTTAGCGGCCAAGGCCGCGGTATCTTTATCAACCGTAGTGTTTCTTGTGGCAGGGTTAAGGTATAATTATCTGCAATCCATGCCCTTTGTTGAGTTTAGCGCCGGTGATGTCAGGATATACAGGCAGTCGGAAGGCGCTTGGGCGCGTCCGTATCCGAATTTCCGTTTAAGGCAGTCTGATAAGATAGAGCTCAAAGACGGGGCCCTGATAAATCTTGTAGTTAAAGGAAAATATAAAGCAAGGGTTAAAGACAATTCCCTTATTGTCATATCGCGGCTTGGCGCGAGATTTGGCAGGCTTGACACGGATTTCAGCCTTTCTTATGGAAAACTCTTGGTTAATACGACTGATAAATTCAAGGGTTCTAATATGAAGGTTTTTACTCCGGCCTGCCAAGCCGAGATAGTAGGAACAGCTTTTATGATAGAGGTTTCGGAAAATAATACCTTGCTTGGGGTGCTTGAGGGTAGTGTAAAACTCGTTTCAAGGCCGCACCCTTTAAAAGCAGACAGGCAATATCCTGCCGAAGTGTATGTCAATTCAGGCCAAAAGGCCTTTGTGAAACAGTACGCTTCGCCATCCGCGCCTGAATTGTGTTCAAGACACCAGTGGAAGTCTATGCTTGAACTTTATCAACTGGTAGAAAATCCGCAGGTTATTTTACTTATCGGAACCGGTGTTGACAGAGTGGATGATCTTCTTGGCGGGCATGCTCCAGTGTATATCCCAGATTCAGTAAAGCGCTCTATACCGCAGGCATTATTCCGTTTAATCAATGCCGTTTCCAGCACGGAACAAAGCTCTGACCCGGTTCTTTTTGCCGGCAGGATAAAAGAGCTTTTACAGGAACTTGAGTATTATCCGGATTTTCGCTATAAGGCCGAAATACTCATGTTTATTGCCTCTAATCTATACAAAGCCGGTGATCACAGGCTGGCTCTGGACATTCTTGAGCAGGTAGCTTACGGCTATCCCGGCTCGGAAATGGCAGGCGTTGCCTGGTCGGGCGCGGCATCTATCTACCAGCATGATTTAAACGATATATCAACGGCCAAAAAGATTTATGCTGATCTGATATATAATTATCCGGACAGTTCCGAGGCCATAAGGGCGTCGGAGATGCTGTCATCCATTAGCTGATATCAAGCCCTTTTTTTATTATCTATCGGTTTTTCTAACAAGAAGCCGCGAAACAGATTTGTTTCCTTTTAAGTCCATATCTGTCGGCACGCAATCCCGGCCCAATTATCTTGACTAAGAATGCCCTATTTGTTATACTTTAGGCATTATGAAAAACAGGGATATTAAAAAGATAACCGTATTAGGCGACGGCGGATGGGGCACCGCGCTGGCTGTTTTGCTCGCCGGTAAAGGCTTTGAGATTTGCCTGTGGAGCGCTTTTAAGGACAATGCGGCGCGGATTAATAAAAATCGCGAAAACCGGGTTTTTTTACCCGGTATTATCCTACCGGAAAATATAACCGTAGTATCCGACACAGGCCTTGCTGTCGCGGATACGGATATGGTCGTTATTGCTATACCATCGCAATTTTTAAGACAGACAATCCAGCGGCTGAAAGGTTTTGACCTGTCAGGCAAAACCCTTGTCAGTGTTGTCAAAGGCATTGAAAATAATACATTTCACAGGCCCTCGGAGATTATCCGCCTTGAATTGGGCGGGCTGGAAATAGGCGTGCTTTCAGGGCCAACTATAGCTATAGAGATTGCCAAGGGCTTGCCCGCAAGCTGTGTGTCTGCCTGCAGGGATCTTTACATTGCTGGCGTGATACAATCTGTGTTTACAACCGATAGATTCAGGGTTTATACCTCAACAGATGTAGCAGGCGTTGAAACCGCGGGCGCTTTGAAGAATATCATGGCCATTGCCTCCGGTATCTCTGATGGATTAGGTTTAGGTTCCAATGCCAAGGCGGCATTATTTACAAGGGGCTTGGTGGAGATGAAGAGATTAGGCCTTGCCTTAGGTGCTCAAGAAGCCACCTTTAACGGGTTAAGCGGTATGGGAGACCTGGTGACCACATGTGTCAGCTCTTTTAGCAGGAATAGAAAGCTTGGTGAGGATATAGCAAAAGGCAAGACGCTTTCTCTGATACTGCAAGGCATGAGCATGGTTGCCGAAGGTGTTGAAACTACCAGGTCTGTTTATAACTATTCAGCAAAATTAGGAATTGAAATGCCTATTACCGAGCAGGTTTACAAGGTCCTTTTTGAGGATAAGCCGCCTTATAAGGCGGTTATTGATCTTATGCTGCGCGAGAGTAAACCCGAATGAACCCTGCCCGCCGCGGCGTTATTGTCCGCGGCCAGGCGCGATTTATGCCATTTTTTAAGCCTTCAATATACCGCCTGCCTTCAGCCAGAATTCTGCCAGGTAAAATTCCCGCTTGCCGTTTTTCTGCCGGTCATTCGTCAGGATTTCTCCCGCCATTTCTCTTGACTATATATTTACTATTTGTTATACTTATGCTCATATAATTTAAGGTTTTTAATAGCATGTCCATAAAGGTGACGATTCGCGGTAAGGCCTTATTTTTTTGAATTATTTTGCGGGTATATTTTGAAATTTACTGTCGGGACGTAGCGCAGCTTGGCTAGCGCACTTGAATGGGGTTCAAGGGGTCGCCGGTTCAAATCCGGCCGTCCCGACCAGTGTTTTTATGGTTTGTGTCAAAAGATTTTTTCATTAGGTTTTTTTGTTTTACAGAAGAATATGGTTTTACAGATAGTCAATATATTGTCCCGGAGGCGGTATGCGGCATATAAATGTGGGTGTAATAGGATTTGGCACCGTCGGAAGCGGTGTTGTTGAGGCATTGATAAAAAAACGAAGCCATCTTAGCCGGCGGATCGGTTCGGCAATAAATATCGTAAAGATCTGTGATAAAGACCTTGGTAGAAAGCGTTGTATTAGTATTGACAAGTCGCTTCTTACGCGGGATGCCGATGATATACTAAATGACCCCAGGGTGGATATAGTTATTGAATTGATAGGAGGCATACACCCTGCCTATGAAATTATCTGCCGCGCCCTGAAAAGCAAAAAACACGTGGTCACAGCCAACAAGGCTTTGCTTGCTTTGAAAAAAGAGGCCCTTCTTAAGCTTGCTTTTGACAATAATGTCCAGCTTAAGTTTGAGGCAAGCGTGGCGGGAGGGGTGCCGATAATAAAGGCGCTGAAGGAAGGCCTGGTTTCAAACAAAGTCAATTCTATATACGGTATTATTAACGGGACATGCAATTATATTTTAAGCGGAATGACAAATTTTGGGATAGGTTTTGACGAAGCGCTGGCAAATGCCCAGAAAAAAGGTTATGCTGAAAAATCCCCTGTTATGGATATCAGCGGCCTTGATTCGGCGCATAAGCTGGCTATTTTAGCCTCATTGGGTTTTGGTTTAAATGTCAGGCTTTCAGACATGCTTATTGAGGGCATATCTTCCATAACGGATGCTGATATTAAATACGCGGCAGAGTGGGGCTATGTAATAAAGCTCTTGGGTATAGCCAAAGCAACCTCCGGAGGGCTGGAGGCAAGGGTCCACCCTACCCTTGTGCCTAATAAACATCCCCTTGCCTCTGTTGGTAAAAACTTCAATGCCATATTTATTAATACCGATATGCTCGGAGATTCGCTTTTTTACGGTAAAGGGGCGGGCTCTGTGCCTACCGCCAGCGCTGTTCTTAGTGACATAGCGGATATCTCAAAGGACATTATCTGCGCCTCATCATGCCGCGGCTGCGGTATCGTATATGATAACTATGTCAGCCGCGTCAAGAAAAAAGACGATTTTTCATCCAGCTATTACGTGCGTTTTTCAGCCATTGACAAACCGGGCGTGCTTGCCAGGATATCCAGGATTTTTTCTGAATACAAAATAAGTATTGCCTTTGTAAGCCAGGAGGCGCGGCGGCAGGAGAGGATAGTTCCTATCGTAATGATGACTCATATAGCCAAAGAAAGAGATTTCGCGAAAGCGCTTGCCGAAATAGACAGCCTGACTTTTATAAAAAAGAAATCGGTCGTTATACGGGCCGAGGAGTCGTTAAATGAAAAATAAGGGTATTATAGAAAATTACCGGCAATATCTTCCCGTCAGCGCCAAAACGCCCGTTATAACATTGCTTGAAGGCCAAACGCCGCTTATCTATTCCGGCCATTTGAGCCGGTTGCTCGGCGATGATTATGAAGTTTTTTTAAAATACGAAGGTTTAAATCCTACGGGTTCTTTCAAAGACAGGGGCATGACAATGGCTGTTTCCAAGGCTCTTGAACAGGGCTCAAGGGCTGTTATGTGCGCCTCAACCGGTAATACCTCGGCTTCTGCCGCGGCATATGCCGCCAGGGCAGGCATAAAATGCGTGGTTATTATCCCCAAAGGCGCGATTGCGCTGGGAAAGCTGGCACAGGCGCTTATCCATAATGCCCATGTCGTTGCCATAGACGGTAATTTTGATGACGCTTTGGATATCGTAAAACAGATTACCGACAGATATCCGATAACCCTTGTCAATTCGCTCAATCCCTTCAGGATAGAAGGCCAAAAATCAGCATCATTTGAAATATGCGATTGCCTGTCTCAAGCCCCTGATTATCATTTTATACCTGTAGGCAACGCGGGTAATATTACCGCTTATTGGAAGGGATATAAGGAATATAAACAGGCAGGCAAAATAAACAGGCTTCCAAAGATGTGCGGTTTTCAGGCCGAGGGCGCGGCGCCTATTGTTCGCGGCAGGCCTGTTAAAGATCCTGAAACTATAGCCACAGCGATAAGGATAGGTAATCCTGCCAGCTGGAAGCAGGCGGAGTTTGCCCGTGACGAGTCAGGCGGCCTGATTGATATGGTAACAGACGAAGAGATACTATATGCCTATAAGTTTTTGGCCCAAAAAGAAGGCGTATTTGCCGAGCCGGCATCAGCGGCATCTGTCGCGGGCCTGATTAAGATGCAAAAGAAGGGATTTTTTTCCAAGGCCTGTTGTAAAGGGGCGGAAGGCGGAAAGGCCCGCGTGGTTTGCGTATTGACCGGGCATGGCCTCAAAGACCCCGACAGAGCGATAAAATCCGTCCGCGAACCGTCGCCTGTCCCGGCCAGGATAGAGGCTGTGTTAGAAGATATCGGTTTATAAGGTATAAAATATTTTTTTAAAAAAAGGCGCGCGATACATGAAATACATAATGTTGGTTGGCGATGGTATGGCCGACAGGCCTGTAAAGGAGCTGGACAATCTTACCCCGCTCGCGGTTGCCCGGACCCCGAATATGGACTATATTGCCAAAAACGGTATGGTTGGCAATGCTGTCACCGTCCCCGAGGGGTTGCAGGCGGCAAGCGATGTGGCAAATACCGCTCTTTTGGGCTATGACCCTGTTAAATACTATTGCGGAAGAGGTCCCCTTGAGGCCGCCAATATGGGTATTGAGATACAGGACAATGAGGTTGCCTTTAGATGCAATACGGTGACTATTTCCGACGACAAGATGGCGGATTATTCGGCCGGGCATATCACCACAAAAGAGTCCCAAAAGATAATATCTGTTTTAGACAGGCAGATGCATTCAAAGACTGTTAAATTTTATCCGGGAATAAGCTACAGGCATCTGGCTATAATAAATTGCGATCAAGCGGGGCTTGAAAAAGAAGCCCTTGTAAAAACAGTCTGCACCCCGCCGCACGATATACTGGACAAGCACATTTCGCGTTATCTGCCCCATGGCCCGGGCGGAGATTTCCTCGCGGATATAATGATTAAGTCAAAGAACATACTTGAAAAACACGATATAAATAAAGTCCGTATTGACCTTAAGGAAAACCCGGCGAACATGATATGGCTTTGGGGCCAGGGCGTAAAACCCGTTATGCCTGTTTTTAAAGATAAATTCGGAATATCGGGTTCTATCATATCAGCGGTTGACCTGATCAAAGGCCTTGGTAAAATTATAGGTTTAGAACCCGTGAATGTTCCCGGCGCTACAGGTTATTATGATACGGATTATCTTGCAAAAGGCAGGTGCGCGCTTAAATCGCTTGAGAGCGGAGATTTTGTTTTTGTTCATGTGGAAGCTCCCGATGAGGCGGGACATAACGGTGATTTGCAACAGAAGATTGCCGCGATAGAAAATTTTGACAAATTTGTTGTAGGCACTATCTTGAATGCCTTAAGCAAATCCAAAGACTTCAGAATAATAGTCCTGCCTGATCACGCTACTCCATTGTCTGTCCGCACGCATACCCGCGAGCCCATACCTTTTGCCATATGCGGCAGTGGGGTAGAGAGAGGCGGTATAGAAACCTATAATGAACAATCTGCCAGGGCATCGCGTTTATTTATAAAAGACGGATTCAGGATAATGGAGCTTTTGTTAAATAAATGAATTCCCTTATACTTGTTTTAGGCTCGGGCCTGCTGTTTTGGGCAGGTTATCATTTCTACGCGCAAAAAATTGCATCCGTGTTCTTGCCTGATAAAGACAGGACAACTCCGGCATCTGCCAAATATGACGGGGTTGATTATGTGCCGGCGAAACACTGGACTGTGCTTTTTGGCCATCACTTTTCATCAATCGCGGGGGCCGCGCCGATTATCGGGCCTGTCCTGGCCGTTTCCATATGGGGCTGGGCACCGGCATTACTGTGGATTGTTCTTGGAAGCATTTTTGCCGGCGGTATACACGATTACTGCAGTTTAATGATATCTGTAAGGCATGAAGGCCGTTCTATCGCGGACCTGTCAGGGCAGGTCACATCGCGAAACGCGAAATTGATTTTTCTCTCGTTTGCCTGGGTCACGCTTATTTTGGTTATATCCGTTTTTGTCCATTTATGCGCTAAGACCCTGACGCTGTCTCCCGCGATAGTTTTGCCGTCAATAGGGCTTATACCCTTGTCCATGCTTACGGGTTTTTTGCTGTATTCAAAGAGGTTCGTAAACAGGTTAGGCCTGGCGGGTATTACCATCTTTGGCCTTGCGGGTCTTGCAGTTCTTATGGTATTGGGCTTTGAACTGCCAATATCGTTAAACTTTGGCAATCCTGTTCATATCTGGAGCGTAATACTGCTTATTTACGCTTATTGTTCCAGCATTATGCCGGTCCAGATATTGCTTCAGCCCCGTGACTATCTATCGGCTTTTTTATTGCTGGCAGGCCTGCTGATCGGCTATATTGGCTTGATTACGCGTGCTCCTGATATAGTATTTCCGGCTTTTACGGGTTTTAAGGTCTCAACGACAGATATGCTTTGGCCGGTCCTTTTTGTGACCGTTGCCTGCGGCGCTATAAGCGGTTTTCACTCTCTTGTGGCAAGCGGCACGACCTCAAAACAGCTTGATAATGAAGTTAACGCGAAGAAGATAGGTTATGGCGGGATGATAGCCGAAGGTGTCCTGGCAGTCCTGGCGCTTTTGATTGTTGCCAGTGTTTATCGTGAATCAGCAGGGCTCTCCGGTATTGTCAACGGCCCCGGCGGTCCTATCCACGCCTTTAGCACAGCTTACGGTAAGATAACCGAGAGCTTTCTCGGCTCTTATGGAGCCGCGTTCGCGGTTTTGATATTGAATGCTTTTATATTTACCACTCTTGATACGGCAACCAGGATAGCCAGATATTTGACTCAAGAACTTTTTTCTTTAGATAACCGATACCTGGCAACTTTGCTTGTAGTAGCATTAAGCGGATGGCTGGGCATAAGCGGCGAATGGAACAGCATATGGCCTGTGTTCGGAGCCGCCAATCAGCTTATAGCCGCTTTTACGTTAATAGCAATTACAGGTTATTTGCTTTCTTTAAAAAAACCTGTTATATACACGCTGGCGCCCGCGGTGTTTATGCTGGCGACATCAACGGCCGCGTTGTTTTTAAAAATAATAGAGCATTTTAAAAACGGTGATTACCTATTGGTCATGATAGCCCTGGTGCTATTTGTTTTGGCTTTTGTTGTTTTTTATCAGGCAATGGCAGTGTGGATACGAAACCGCAGGAGAAAGCGTAATGTCAATAAATAGGGTTATTGTTCAAAAATACGGCGGAAGCAGTGTGGCCGATATTGTCAAGATCAAGCAGGTGGCCCTAAGGGTCGCCAAAGGCGAAAAAAGCGGCAACAAAATGGTTGTGGTGGTATCGGCGCTTGGCGATACGACTGATGATTTGATCAAGCTTGCCTATGAGATAACCGA